>JBFMDZ010000065.1 GCA_040753555.1 bacterium | reverse complement strand
TTTATTCCCTTCATTTCTAAAAATTAGCCTTCCTGTCAATAGAAAATAACCACAATTTTAAAAAAGAGACCCTAATTTTCCCAAAAATCCTTTCTTTAGCTAAAAAGATATGGGTAAGTTTCAAATAAAAAATCTTGACAAAAGAAAGATTTTATGACAAAATTTTTAAAATATTTAAGCCAAAAAAAAGGCACTTAGCAGGAGGTGAGAAATGGCTTATATTATTACGGATGAGTGTGTAGCATGTGGAAGCTGTGCAGAGGAATGTCCAGCTGAGGCTATTGAGGACAGGGGAGATAAATACTGGATAAATCCAGATAAATGCACAGATTGCGGAACCTGTGCAGAGGTTTGTCCAACAAGCGCTGTCATTGAAAGCGAATGAAAAAGGTTCTTATAATAGGAGGGGGAAGGAGGGGGAAGGGTCTCCTTGAGATCCTTCATAGAGACTCTAATATTGAAATTATCGGAGTCGTTGATAAGAAAGACAATGCGGCTGGGATAAGGTTAGCAAAAAATTTAGTTATTCCAACTTATACTGATTATAAAGCCCTCTTTGCCAAACCAATAGATATTGTTTTGGATGTTTCGGGGGACCCTTCTGTATTTGGAGAGGTATTTAAGCTTAAAAAGCAAGAAACCGAAGTATTGGGAGGGTTTGTAGCAGGGATTATAAGCGATATACTCCTTGAAAGGCATGAAGCACATAACCTCATTTCTACCCAGAAAAAGGAAATGGAATCTATGCTTCAAGGAATGGGAGAGGCTGTCCTCATCATTGATAAGGATAGAAAGATATTCCTTATAAACCCTGTTGCTCAAAGGCTCTTGGGTGTAAAAAAAGATGAGAGCCTTATTCAAAAAGAGCATGGCTCTATTATAGGGGTAATAGATAGGGCATCTGAAAAAGACTTGCCAATTATGGAGGAGGTAGAATTTATAAAGAAAATAGATATTGGTGAGGCTTCTAAAATGCTCAATATTGTTGCATCCAGGATTGATGATGAAGAGGGCAATTTTTTCGCTGTTGCAGCTATTATTAGAGACATTACAGAAGAAAAGAAGATAGAAAGATTAAAAAATGAGCTTATTGCCAATGTCTCCCATGAGTTAAGAACACCCCTTACCTCTATTACAAACTCTATTTATTTATTGGAGGCAAGCACCCTTTCTGAAAAGCAGGCAAGATTTACTGATATTATTAGAAAAAATACAGAGAGGCTTCTTAGGGTTATAAACAACCTTCTTGATATTTCAAGGATAGAATCTGGAATGCTCTCATTAAGAATGGATGTTGTAAGCATTCCAAACCTTATTGAAGATTCAGTATCAAGCATAAGAGGGGTGCTTCTTTCTAAAAAGATAGAATTAAAGATAGATATTGAAGAGGGTTTTCCAGAGATATATGGCGATAAAGAGGGAATAATCCATATATTAACAAACCTCCTTTCAAATGCTGTTAAATTCACACCCCTAGAGGGAAAAATAACAGTATCCTGTAAAGCCAAGGAGGATGATGTCTATGTTTCTGTATCTGATACAGGCGTTGGCATTCCCTCCGATGAGCTTGATAGAATCTTTGGCAAATTCCAGAGGGCAACAACAGCAGAGCAAATAGAAGGGACAGGACTAGGCCTTACAATCGTTAAGCACTTTGTCAATATGCACAAGGGAAGGATAAATGTAGAAAGCGAAATTGGAAAGGGAACAAAATTTATTGTAACCCTTCCAAAGATAGATAAATATTTTTACCTCTCATTAGAAGAGGAGATATTCCGTGCAAAGACAGAAGAGGCATATTTTTCCATAATCCTTCTTAAGCTTGAAAATTATCTTAAAATTAAGAGTGAGGATGAAAAATGGAGCATCCTTTCAAATATAGAAGAGAGGATAAAGGCAGAGATTCACAAATCTGATAGGGTTATAAGGCATAAAGACAAGGGATTTTTTATCATTCTCCTTCATGCAGGAAAAGAAGAAGCAGAAAAGGTTGGTATAAGGCTAAGGGAATTCGTTGATGGTGATTTATTCAAGGATGTTCCACAAACAATTTATGTAAGCTATGGCATAGCAGTATTCCCAGAGGATGGGGAGGACAGGGAATCCTTGTTAAAGAAACTAGAGGCTGATTTTAGTATGCTATGAGTATAGGGTCTAAAGAGTCTAGGGGTCTTGGAGTCTGGGAGTCTAAAGAATTGAAAGGATAATCTTTCGGACTTTTTGACTCTCTGACCCTCTGACTCTCTGACTCTTTTTAAAGGTGAATAAATTTAGAACAAATGAACACATATAGGTTAAAGCTTATAACTAAAAGATGAAGAGTATTTTGCTTGTTGATGATGAAGAAGATTTGGTAGAGACAGGAAAGATGTTTCTGGAGGATGCAGGCTATGAGGTAGATACCGCAAAAGATGGCTTGGAGGCTATGGAGAAGGTCTATGAAAAAAAATATGGTCTTATTCTTTTAGATATTACTATCCCTGAGATGGATGGTTATCAGGTATGTAGGATGCTTAAAAACGACCCATCATACAAGGATATTCCTGTTGTTATGCTTACAGCAAAAACACTTAAGGCAGATAAATTTAGAGGTATGGAGACAGGAGCAGATGAGTATCTTACAAAGCCGTATACACCGGATGAGCTTATCTCTGCGGTTAGGTCTTTTATAGGATGATAAAATGATGTAGGAATTAGGAATTTTTATGACAGAAGTAGAATTAGAAAATAAAAGGTTAAAGGAAGATATAGAAAGGCTTAAAGTAGAAATAAAAAAGGGAGAGACAAGAAAAAAGATTATTGCAAATACAAATGCCCTTCTTGATAAAAGCCTTTATGAGCTTTCTGTTATCAACAAAATAAATACAACCCTTTCTAGGACATTAAATTATGGAGAAATTATTACAGAGCTAACAACCCTTCTTTCCGAGATGGTGGAATATGTTGCTTGCGGCATATTGATATGTGAACAAGATATTTTCTTATTAAGAATACACCTTGGCACTCCAAGAACAGAGTCATTTATTTCCCTTTTCAAGGAAAAAACCCTTAAAAAATATGCAGGCTTTGCTGGCTCTTTACCAGCTGAAGAAAACCTTGTTGTAAAGATTGATAACCCTGCTTTGCTTGTTTCTGATAAAGGCATAGGAAGCATCCTTGGTGCATTTGAGGGAATGCCATTTAAGGTTGGTGATAGGATTATAGGTTTATTATCTGTTGCACATACAAAGGTAAATACATTCTCTCAAGATGACACAAGGCTTATAAAGCTTTTGACAGACAATTCCTCAATTGCTATTGAGAATGGGATTTTACATAAAAAGATAGAGGAGCTTGCTATTACAGATGGGCTAACAGGTCTTTACAACCATCGATACTTTAAAGAAACCCTTCATAAGGAGATAAAAAGGTCAGAGAGATATAACCTTGTTTTTTCCCTTTTGATGTTTGATATAGATAATTTCAAAAAGATAAATGATACCTATGGTCATCCAAAAGGCGATGAGGTTTTAAAAGGGCTTTCTTATATAGCAAAGGAGATTTTCCAAAGGGAAATAGATGTTGTTGCAAGGTATGGAGGAGAGGAATTTGTTATCATTCTTCCCCAGACAACAAAGGAAAGGGCGCTTGCTGTAGGAGAAAAGATGCTTTCTCTTGTAAAGGAAAGGCTTTACATTATGGCAGGCCTTCCCGATGTTGTTACCATAAGCCTTGGCATAGCATCCTATCCAGATGATGGAGAGATAGAGGATGTTATTATCCAATCAGCAGATAGTGCCCTTTATAGGGCAAAGAAGGAGGGGAAGGATAAGGTTGTTTTAGCATAGAATTGTAAATTGCAAATTATAAATTTAAATTGGTAAAATGAAAAAAATTTCTTTACAAATTTATTGCAAGAGATTAAAGTTATAGGAGGAAAAAATGTTCATTTTGGAAGAGGAAAAAAAAGAGGAGCAAAAAGAGTTTAGAACCTTAATAAAGGTAATGGGTATTGGAGGAGGGGGCTCAAATGCTGTATCAAGGATGTTTAATTCCTCAAATTCTAGCTGCCTTGAGTTTATTGTTGCAAATACAGACCTCCAGGTTTTAAATACAAGCCCTGTTTCCCATAAAATTCAAATAGGGGCTAAGCTGACAAAGGGTTTAGGGGCAGGCTCCCTTCCTGAAATTGGAGAGCGTGCTGCACAAGAGGACAAGGAGGCTTTAAGGGATGCATTGTATGGTGCGGATATGGTCTTTATTACAGCTGGAATGGGTGGCGGAACAGGAACAGGCGCTGCCCCAATTGTTGCTGAAATAGCAAAGGATATTGGAGCCTTAACAGTTGCTGTTGTTACAAAGCCATTCCTCTTTGAGGGACAGAGGAGACAGCGTCAAGCAGAGGAGGGAATTTCAAAGTTAGTAGAGAAGGTTGATACACTGATTACCATACCAAACCAAAGGATTCTCTCTGTTATTGACAAAAATACCTCTATCTCTGAGGCATTCAAGAAGGCAGATGAGGTTCTTCACCATGGAATTCAAGGGATAACAGAAATGATAGTAACACCTGGGCTTATCAATGTTGATTTTGCTGATGTTAGAACCGTTATGAACCAAAAGGGAAGGGCATTGATGGGCATAGGATTTGGAGAGGGAGAGGATAGGGCAAAGAAGGCTGCAAAAGAGGCTATAAATTCACCATTGCTTGAGGAAACATCCATTGATGGAGCAACAGGAATATTGATAAATATAACAGGTGGCGATGATATGTCCCTCCAAGAGGCAGATGATGCTTGCAATTTAATAATAGAAAAGGCAGATAAGGATGTTAATTGCATATTTGGTGCGGTTATTGATAGAGGCTTTTCTGGAAAAATAAAGATTTCAGTAATAGCAACAGGTTTTGGAAGAAAAAGCAGTGGTCTTTCTGCCTTAAAGCAAGAGATAAAACCAGAAGAAGTTAAACATTCCATCCTTGAAGACTTAGAAATTCCTGCATTTTTAAGAAGGTCTCGCTAAAATTTTTCATTTGTGGTAGAGGTATTAAATAATGCAAGTAATTATTGTTATGCCTGCAAGGAATGTTGAGAAGACATTAGAAAGGACATATAATGACATTCCAGAGGAATATAGGTCTTCCATCATCCTTGTTGACAACAATAGCAAGGACAAAACCATTGATGTTGCAAAGGAACTGGGGATTAAGGTTTTTTGTCACCCTACTGACAGGGGTTATGGTGGAAGCCAGAAATCCCTCTATACAGAGGCATTAAAGACAGATGCGGATGTTATTGTTATGCTCCATCCAGATTATCAATATGATGCAAAGCTCCTTCCTGAGCTTATAAGACCCATTGAGCAGAAAAGGGCAGATTGCGTTATTGGCTCAAGGATAAGGACAAGGGAAGATACATTAAAAGGTGGGATGCCTATTTATAAATACCTTGCAAATAGAGCCTTAACCCTAATTGAAAATGTTTCAACAGGCTATAGCCTCTCTGAGTTTCATTCTGGATTTAGGGCATTTTCAAGAAGGCTTTTAGAAATAATTCCCTATCAACTTAACTCAAATAACTATGTTTTTGATACCGAGGTGCTTTTTCAGATAATTGCATTGGGATTTAAGATTGAAGAGATAAGCGTTCCAACAAGGTATTTTAAAGAGGCATCAAGCCCAAATTTTATAGAAAGCACAATCTATGGCTTATCAACGCTCGGCGTTGTTTTAAAATACCTTCTTCATAAATTTGGTTTTAAATCTCCCCTCTTTACACCCGTATTTGTTGATAAATGAGAATAGATAAAAAAGAGGCAAAATAGTTGTGGATAGTTGATTATTGTGCTATAATTGGAAGCAAGATAATGATGGCTTAATAATAAACAAGGTTTAAAGAGAATAAACACTATGAAAAATCTGACACGGGTTACTTTTGATTCTAATGTAATGGGTGGCAAACCCTGTATTCGTGGACTGCGTGTCACTGTGGGAACTATTGTTGGACTGGTTGCTACAGGATACTCCACAACCGAGATTCTAAAAGCATACCCCTATTTAGAAGATGAAGATATTCGTGAAGCCCTTGCCTATGCAGCCTGGCGAGCTGAAGAAATAGAATTACCGTTAATGACCGCATGAAACTGCTAATTGATATGAACCTTTCTCCTAACTGGGTTGAGGTATTTGAGAGAGAAGGGTGGCAAACGCTTCATTGGTCAACGGTGGGTGATTATGGCGCTACGGATTATGTGATTATGAAGTGGGCATGCGAAAATGGTTATGTTGTATTCACCCATGATCTTGATTTTGGAGCGCTATTAGCGACCACTCGGGCACAAGGTCCAAGTGTTATTCAGGTTCGTACGCAAGATGTACTGCCTCGGAATTTAAGGTATAGGCTGGTGCAGATATTACGGCAATACGAATCAGTGCTTGAAAAGGGAGCATTGATTACTATGGATGAAACCAAATCCAAAGTGCACATTTTGCCTTTCCAGTAATGAGGATAGGTAAAAAAGAGGCAATTAAGCTATTTTCCCTTGATGTATTTTCATTGGGAAAAATGGCAGACAATGTAAGAAAAAGGTTTCATCCAAAAGATTATGTAACCTTTATTATTGATAGAAACATTACATTTACAAATATCTGCATAGCAAAATGCAAATTTTGTGCATTCTTTGCAAGGAAAAAAAGGGATGGATTTCTTTTATCTATTGATGATATTTTAAAAAAGGTAGAAGAGCTAATAGGAATTGGCGGAACACAGGTTATGCTTCAGGGTGGATTAAATCCAGACCTTTCCCTTTCATGGTATTGTAGCCTTCTTTCATCCATCAAGAAAAGGTTTGATGTCTGGCTTCATTCTTTGTCTCCATCCGAGATTGTCTTCCTTTCAAAAAAAGAGAATCTTTCTATAAAAGATGTGCTTATTTCTCTAAAATCTGCAGGTCTTGACTCCCTTCCTGGAGCAGCTGAAATATTGTGTGATAGGGTAAGAAATAAAATATCGCCAAACAAACTAAACACAGATGAATGGCTTAATGTAATGAAAAAAGCCCACTCTATAGGAATGCATACAACAGCCACAATGACATTTGGAATAGTAGAAACAATAGAGGAGCGTATTGAGCATCTTATAAAGATAAGAAATCTTCAGGATAAAACTAATGGTTTTAAGGCTTTTATCCCATGGACATTTTCCCCAGAGAGAACAAGGCTTTCAAGGATTAAGCAAACAGGAGCTATTGACTATCTTAAAACACTAGCTATCTCAAGACTTGTCCTTGATAACATCCCAAATATCCATTCAGGATGGGTAACAGAGGGCTTAGGGCTTTCCCAAATTGCCCTATTTTTTGGTGCAAATGATATGGGAGGAACATTGATGGAAGAGAAGGTTATAAAGGCAACAGGAATAGAGCATCATTTAAACCCTTCTCAAATGATAAATCTTATAAAATCTGCTTCTAAAATCCCTGTTCAAAGGGATTCAAGGTATAATATTGTAAAGGTATATGGTTAGCTCTCTGATAACATCACCCCCCAGAAAAGAATTCCTTGACAAAAGAATAAGTAGTTTTTAGACTTTTTATTATTTATAAGGGAGGTTTTAGAATGAAGAGAATTTTTTTAGTATGCCTTTTAGGGCTACCATTTGTAGGATTTGGGGTTGTTGTAAAGAGGGGCGATACCCTCTGGCATCTATGCAAGAAGCACCTTGGAGACCCATTTCTTTGGCCAAAGATAGGGGAATATAATAAACTAAAAAATCCCCATCTTATCTTTCCAAAACAAATAATTGAGTTTCCAGGCAAAGATGAGATAAAAAAGGGTATAGAGTTTGAAGATGGCGAGGTTATGGATGTATCGGGTTATGCAGGAGTTGCAAAAAAGAGATTGGAAGCAGGGGATAAGATAAGGACAAATGAGACCTTAAGAACACAACCAAATTCAAGGATTGAGATTTTATTCCCTTGTGGAGACCTTATTTCTGTTATGGATGAAACAAGCATTAAATTTGAAGGAAGGGACAGGGAGACAAGCGCGCTTTCAATTGGGCTTATACAGGGAAAAATAAAGGTTGCACCCGGAAAGAAAATAAGGGTGATAACAATAGATGGATTTGTTGATATAAGTAGCGGAGAGGTTTTTATAGACAGAGGGAATCTAACGAGGATTTCTGTATTTGAAGGCGAAGCCTATGTAAGCGCCTATGGAAAAAGAATTTTTGTATCAGCTGGTTATGGAACAATAATTACAGAAAAAGGTCCAATTGACCCAGTTAAACTTCCAGAGCCTCCAAAGGTTCTCCTTCCTCTGCAAACCTCAATAACAGGAAATATGAGGTCTGTGATTAAATGGGAAGGAGATGCTGGAAGGTATCTTGTTGAAATAACAAAAGATATAGCTTTTATCCATCCTGAATTTAATGTATTATCAAGAGAATTAGAGGTTATATCAGAGCCATTAAGGGAGGGTAATTATTACCTTCGTATATCAGGGATTGATAACAATGGCTTGCAAGGAAAGCCAAGCGATATAACAAGATTTGCTATTGAAAGAAGAGTAGGTCTTAAGTATGAGATTGTTCCTTTATTCTCCAATCTTCCAACAAGGCTCTACACCCAAGATAATAAGAATTATATCTCCTCAAATTCACTTATCTACCTCCTTCCTGTTGATGAGGACAATTCAATATCTAAGGTATTGGTAAGGATTGATTCCTCACCCTACATTTCATACAAAGAGCCAATTAGGCTAAAGGAGGGAAATAGGGTTTTAAGTTATAAGGCTATAGATATGCTACAAGAAGAGGACAAAGAGGAAATCGTTTCATTTATTGTTGATGGAAATTTACCATTCGGCGAATTAAAAACATCCTATCCCATCAAAGATGGCTATTTAACCCAAGATGCAACCTGCACCATTACAGGCTCTGATACCACCTCGGGCTTATCAAGGATTCAGGTAATGGTAAACGATGAAACAAAGGAATATTTGAACAAGGCAGAATTTGACCTTTCAATTGAAGGCTATTATAAAATAATCCATAGATTTGAGGATAATGTTGGAAATATATCTAATGAAAACAGCCTCTCCTTTATTCTTGATAAGAATCCTCCCCTTGTTTCCTTTTTCACAGACCCAAAGATGGCTACATATAACAAAAATTGCTTCCTTCCAGAGGAGAATAAGATAATATTCCAGGCAAGCGATAGCCCAGCAGGTGTTTTAAAGATTCTCTATAGCGTTGATTCTGAAAACCTTTCTCCATATCAAGAGGCTTTTACTATAAAGGAAGAGGGTCTTCATATTATTAGATATAAAGCAATTGATAAGGCAGGTAATGAAAGCCAAATTTCATCATTTTCTGTATGGATAGAACCCCTTATGTATGAGAAATACAAGTGAAGCCCTTATAGGGCTTAATATGATAAGGGGAATACCATTGCAGAAGATTAATCTTCTATTAAAAAATTTAGCTGACCCATTTTTTGCTTCCTATTCTATTTTATCAGAGATTATTGAACCAGAATTGGCGGATATTATATGCAAAGAAAGAAAGAAAATAGATATAAAAAAGGAGATAAGAAAGGCAAAGGAGAATGGAATAAGAATTATTACGATAGATGAAAGTGAATATCCAGAGGCTCTTAAACTAATCTCTGACCCACCAATTGTTTTATATATTAAGGGTAAAATTATTCCAGAAGACAGGCTCTCAATTGCTATTGTTGGTTCAAGATATTCATCAAGCTATGGAAAGAATGTTTGCGAAATGTTTTCAAAGGGGCTTTCTAAATTAGGCTTTACCATTGTATCTGGAATGGCAAGGGGCATAGACACAATTGCACATAGGGCTTGTTTAGAAGCAAAGGGAAGAACAATTGCTGTTTTAGGCTCTGGGCTTTTGAATATCTATCCGCAGGAGAATATGCCTTTATTTACAAAGATTTGTGAAAATGGAGCTGTTATATCAGAGTTTCCTTTAGATACTTCGCCCTTTAAGGATAATTTTCCAAGGAGAAACAGAATAATTACAAGCATTTCTTTGGGTTGTGTTGTTGTTGAGGCAAAGGAAAGAAGCGGTGCCTTAATTACAGCAAGGCTTGCAATGGAAAGTGGAAGGGAGGTTTTTGCTGTTCCTGGTGAGATTACAAAAGAAACAAGCAAAGGAACGAATAAACTTATTAAAGAAGGAGTAAAGCCAGTGTGTGATGTTCTTGATATTATTGAGGAATTTAGGCATATTATTGAGATAAAATGAATTTGAAGCAGATAGACACATACAGGGTATTAAAAATCCTCCAAGAAGAATTTCCCCTAGACACACAGCCTTTTAAGGTTATAGGAGAAAAGCTTGGATTAGATGAAGATTCTGTAATTGAGATTGTTGCATCTTTAAAAAATAAGGGTATTATTAGGGAGATTGGACCAATTTTTAATCATAAAAGGCTTGGGTTTGAAACAAAATTAGTGGGAATTGCGGTTAAGGATATAGAATTTGCTGCAAATATTATAAACGAATATGAAGAAATAACCCATAATTACGAAAGGGAGGGGAATTATAACCTTTGGTGTACCATTATAGGAAAAAAAGATAGGATTGATAATATAATAGAAATAATAAAACAGAGGATAAAACCAGATGATATTGTTTCCATTCCATCTATTTCCTCTTTTAAACTCCTATTTGAGCTTGAAATATAATGGCTATTTATACCTATCTTTGTAATAAATGCAATAGAAAGTTTGATATCTTTTATGGAAGGGAGGAGGCAATATGTGATGTTTGTCAAAGCAGGGATGTAAAGAGGGTATTCACAGCACCTATGGTAAAAACAAGTAAAGGGGGAGAAAGTGACTCATCTTGTGGCTCTTGTGCAAAGACAATCTGTTCAGGGTGTAAATGAAGATTATAAATGTAGCGACAACAAAGAGAGAGGTATTTGTTGATATTACAGAAAAAATTAAGGAAGAAATAGATAAGGATGGTATCCTTCACATCTTTGTTCCCCATACAACCTGCGGCATAACAATAAATGAGGGGTATGACCCAGAGGTTTGTTTTGATATCATAAGGTGTCTTTTAAGCCTTATTAAAAAGGATTCTCCCTATTTCCGTCATAATGAGGGAAATTCTGATGCTCACATAAAGGCATCCATTATGGGTTCTTCTGCTTCTGTTTTTGTAAAGGACAAAAGGCTTGTTTTGGGAACATGGCAGAGGATATTTTTATGTGAATTTGATGGACCAAGGGAAAGGGAGGTTTGGATTGAATGAGTGCTTTGCATTAAATTTATGTATGTGTTTAGGTAGACGAGAAGAAGAAAGGAAGTTAAAATGAAAGAAAGCACGAAATCCGAAGCACGAAACACGAAACAATATCTAAATTCAAAATTCTAAACATTAGAGTTTTCAGAATGGTTTGTATCTATCAACTCCAACCAATATTTACTCTCTTTTGCTTCTTTACGGCAAATCTTTATTTTCATAACAAATAAATTCCTATATTTCGCTACCTTTGTCCAGAATTACCTCTAAACAGGATATATTATATCAAAAACACATCACAAAAAGATAATCTCTTTTTTCCTTTATAGATTTTTTTGTTAAATACCATCAAAA
>JBFMDZ010000064.1 GCA_040753555.1 bacterium | reverse complement strand
AATATGTAACCATTAAGGGAAAGGAAAAGACCATTGCGAATATAAAGAAAGCCTCTTTGTCTTCTTCATCTATATTCCTTGCCCCTGACCCAGACAGGGAGGGAGAGGCAATCTCCTGGCATCTTGCATCTTTAATAGAGAAGCCTACATCAAGGCTTATATTACATGAAATAACAAAGGATGCTATAAAAAATGCCCTATCACATCCGGTAGAGATTGACAAAAACAAGGTAGATGCTCAACAGGCAAGGAGGCTGCTTGACAGGCTTGTTGGCTATAAGATAAGCCCTTTACTTGGAAAAAGGGTAAGAAAGGGGCTTTCTGCCGGAAGGGTTCAATCTGTTGCCTTAAGGCTTATTGTAGAAAGGGAGGAGGAAATAGAAAAATTTAAACCAGAGGAATACTGGACAATTACAGCGAAGTTTAAAAAAGATAATTTTGAATTTGAGGCAACATTAGAAAAAAAAGATGGCAAAAAGATAAAGATAAAGACAAAGGAGGAGGCAGATAAAATAATTGAGGAGATAAAACATAAAGGGTTTATTGTCCAAAGAATAGAAAAGAAAGAGAGAAAAAGGTCTCCACAGCCTCCATTTATAACAAGTAAATTGCAACAAGAGGCATTCCAGAGGCTATCATTTTCATCAAAGAAGACAATGCTTATTGCCCAGCAATTGTATGAAGGCTTGGGAGTTGGGCAAGAATCGCCAACTGGCTTAATTACATATATGAGAACAGATTCACAGAGGGTATCAGATGATGCAATATCTGAAATTAGAGGCTATATCAAGGAAAATTTTGGCGAAAACTATCTTGCTGCTCATAAGAGGGTCTATAAGAATAAAAATAAGGCACAGGATGCCCATGAGGCAATAAGACCAACCTTTCCATTTCATAATCCAGATGATATAAAGAGCTATATTTCAAGTGAGCAATTTAGATTATATGACCTTATTACAAAGAGGGCTATTGCCTCACAGATGGAGGACGCCCTATTTTCAACAACAAAGGTAGAGATAAAATCAGGAGATTATACATTTGTAGCATCTGGAGAAATTTTAAAATTTGATGGATTTATGAAGGTTTATCCATCTGATGATAAGGATAAAATTCTTCCAGAGCTTTTAGAAAAAGAGGCCCTTTTCCTTTCTAATATTTCTTCAAAGCAGCACTTTACCCAGCCTCCTCCAAGATTCAATGAAGGGACATTGGTTAAGGCATTGGAAGAAAATGGTATAGGAAGACCATCTACATATGCTACAATAATAGGAACCCTTCTTGATAGAAGGTATGCTGAAAAAAGGGAAGATAAACTCCATCCAACAGAAATAGGAAGGGTTGTTTTTGGTCTTCTTTTAGAAAATTTTCCAGAGCTTTTTGAGATAAAGTTCACGGCAAAGATGGAGGATGACTTAGACAAGATAGAGGAGGGAGGCGTTAATTGGAAAGACCTCCTTAACTCCTTTTATCCTCCATTTTCAAATATGCTAGAGAATGCAGAAAAAAATATGAAGAACATAAAAAAGGAAAAAGAGAAAGAAACAGATATTGTCTGTGAGAAATGTGGAGGGAAAATGGTAATAAGGGAAGGAAAATATGGAGAATTTTTAGCCTGCAAAAACTTTCCAAAATGTAGGAATGCAAAGCCAATAGGAAGTGATAAGCAAAGAAGAAAGCCTGAAGAGACAGACAAGATTTGCCCAAAGTGTAATAGCAGGCTTGTTATACGATTTGCTTTTGGTCAAAAATTCTTTGGCTGTTCTTCCTATCCAAAATGTCGCTACACAGAGCAATTGATAAAGATAACCTGCCCAAAGTGCAAAGAGGGCATTCTTGTCTTTAGAAAATCAAAGAGGGGTGGTTTTTATGGATGCTCAAAATATCCAGATTGCACATATATAACCAATAACAAGTTTTTGGAAGAAAAATGCGAAAATTGCAATACACATCTTGTCCAATCTGGAAAAAAGATATTCTGTCTAAATTGCAATTATACGAAGGAAGATAAATGACAAGAGGCACAAAGGCACAATGAGGATTCTTTGTTTGGATGTTGGTGATAAAAGAATAGGTTGTGCAATATCCGATGAAAGTGGTAAAATTGCATTAGGCCTTGATGTTATCAAAATGGAGGGAGCAATAGAATCTTTAAAAGCCCTATTAGAAAAATACAATCCATCTAAAATTATTTTTGGTCTTCCCCTTACAATGGATGGAAAGAGTGCACATCAGGCAGAAAAGGTTCTAAAATTTGCTAGCAGGGTTAGTGAAATAACAGATATTCCCACAGACTTCTGGGATGAGAGGCTTTCTACAAAAGCCGCAGAGAAGATATTAGAGGGAGTAAAAAAAGAGGAAAGGGATAGGGTAATAGATAAGCTATCAGCCCAGATAATTCTGCAAGGCTATCTTAAATGAGGCTATTTATTGCTGTTGAATTAGAGGAAAAAATAAAAAATGCCATTTCTCTTGCAATAAAGAAGATAAAGATAGATGTATTAAAACCAAAGTGGGTTAATCCAGAAAATTGCCATATTACCCTAAAGTTTTTAGGAGAGGTAGAAGAAAAAAGGCTTCCTGAAATTCTTGATGTTCTAAAAGACGAGGCATTAAAACATAAACCTTTTATTATTTCATTTGGAGAGATTGGTGCATTTCCAAAAATAGATTATCCAAGGGTTATCTGGATAGGGATTGAGAAAGGGAGAGATTTTCTCTTACAAATTGCCAATTTCCTTGAGGATTCCCTTTTTAAAATAGGCTTTGAAAAAGAAAAAAGGGGGTTTTCAGCCCATCTAACCCTTGCAAGGATAAAAGAGCCTTTTAAAACAAATTGCCTTTCTCCATATATTTCTAAAAGGTTTATTTCTGATGAGATGCCTGTTAAGGAAATTAGCCTAATAGAAAGCAAACTTACACCAAAAGGGTCTATATATACTACGATAAAATCCTTTCTGATTGCGGAATCCGAACACGACAAATACACAGCGTAATATCTGCCTCAATTTTGATTTTTGTATTTTTAAGTTTTAAAACGACTCTCCTATGGTAAAATGAAATTGAGGCTCTTTTTTCTCTCCCGATAATGGCCAGGCATAGTCAAACCTTAATGGCCCAACAGGTGAATTAAAGCTTAGTCCAAACCCTGTGCCATATTTTAAGTCAAGCAATTCCTCCTCTCCCTTTTCCCATGTATTTCCACCATCAAGAAATACGCCGAAGGAAAGGCTTTTTCCAAGTGGAATTTTATATTCTGTATTGAGAAGGAGATAGGAATCTCCTCCACCAGATAATGGATGGATAGATCTTTCGCTATGCCCCCTTATTGTTTTTGCTCCACCAAGGTAGAACTTTTCAGAATCCGATATCTTCTCTCCACTTACAAAACCAAAATCTGTATGCAAACACAAAATAAACTTCCAGAGGGATGGGATATACCAGGAAGCCTCAAAATTTGGTTTATAAAAATTTATATCACCACCAAGAATACCTCCTGCAAATTGGGATGACAGGGAAATTTTAGAGCCTTTCTCTGGAGAAAATACATTTGGCATCCTTGTATCATGAATAATTCCTGTTTCAATAGAGCTTGTTACAGCATATTTATCACCCCATTCATTCTTCCAATTGACTACATCAGACGGTGCAGAATCTTTAACATCAACAAACCTGCTTCTATTAAGCTTATATTTAAGGTATGCTCTATTAAACCTTCTCCATCGCTTTCCTAGGCTAATATATCCTCCTTCCCTATCCTCAGCATAATAATCCCTTGTAAGCTTTTGATGCCACAAACCAACACCAAGGGATATAGGTTTATCAAGAAACCATGGATCATTAAAGGAAATTTCATAGTTTGTCATCTTCTTTCCAATATCTGCCTTGATGTTTGCCGAATATCCCATTCCAAAAAGGTTTATAAGGCTTGTTTGTATAGAGCCAAATATGCCATACTGGCTTGTATAGCTTAATCCAAATAGGGCTGTTCCCCTCTTTCCCTCAACTACATCTATCTGGACTATCTTTTTGTTTTTCTCCTTGCCTGGCAATATATCAATACCAACATCCTCAAAGTATCCAAGGAGGGAAAGCCTCTGTCTTGATGCAGAAACATTATCCCATAAAAGAAGGTCTCCCTCTTTTATTAAAAGCTCCCTCCTTATAACCTTATCCTTTGTCTTTTTATTTCCAATAATTGTGATTCCTTCAATATATGAAACCCCTCCCTCATCTATATAAATTTTATAATCAATTATTCCTTCTTTGAGTTTAGCTGATTCCTCTGGAATAATACCTGCCGAAACATAGCCTTTATTGTAATAGAGCCTTACTATATCCCTAAAGCCCTCCTCAAGCCTCTTTAAATTATAAACCTCGCCCTCCTTTATCTTTATAAGCCTCCTAATTTCATTATTGGAAAACAATGTATTTCCGCTTATGCTAATATTTCCAATTTTATATTTTTTCCCCTCATTTACCGTTATATCAACAATTATCCCCTTCTTTTCAAATGTTATCTTTGGCTCTTGTATTGCAACCCTTGCATAGCCCTGTTCTTTGTAAAATTGACAAAGCCTATCTATATCCTCATCAATATTTTCCTTTATGTAAGCATCACCCTTTCCTGTTTTTATCTTCCATTTAAGCCTGAACGATGAAAACGACCTGTTTCCAGAAAACCTTATCTTTTTTATCTTTGTCTCATCATTCTCCTTTATTTCAAAGATTACATCTTCATCCTTTATCTTTGGCTCTACCTCTACAAAATAGAAACCCTCTTTCTTGTAAAATGAAATGAGCTTTCTCTTTTCTTCCTCTATCTTTGGGATAAATAAAGGCTTTCCCTCCTTTATTGTAATTACATCCTTTAATTCTTCTGTTTTCTTTTTTTTACATCCAGAAAATGCAATCTTCTTTATTAAAGGGCATTCCTTAAGGATAAATGTGATTGAAATAGAAGTCCCTTCTTCTTTTGTCTTGCTTTCAATATCGCTAAACTCACCTAGGCCATAGATTGCCTTTATGCAATCCTTCTCTTTAAAATCAAAAAATTCATCACCCTCCTTAATGGGAAGAACCTTTTTTATTTCATCATTTGATACCCTTTTATTTCCTGCAAAATCAATCTTTCCTATAACAGAACAAAACCCTATCTTAAAAATAAGACAAAAAAGTATAGCTTTTATCTTCATAAATTTCTAAATCCTAAATCCTAAAAATTCTAAATTTCAATAACTTGTTTCACAGCCCATACCAATTGTAAGGTCAGATAGGATATTGCCAGAGAGGATATGTTCAAAGAATATCCTTCTTGTTTTCTCTTCGTCCAGCAAGCCATACTTAACAGGCGAAGAACCAACTATTTCAACAGTCATCATTGGCTCTTTTGAACACATACCTGCACATCCAGAGGTTGTTACAATGATGTCTGTAAGGTTTCTTTTTCCTATCTCATCCATTATTACAGACATTATATTTCTTGCTCCAGCGGCAATCCCGCAGGTTCCCATATGAACTGTTATCTTTACCCTTTGCTTCCCTTCCCTTAATGTAGCCTGTGCTTTAAAGCCCTCTTTAATTTTTTTAAGGTCATCTACTGTTAGCTTCATACCTTTATTGTATCAATTATTCCTCCCTTCTGTCAATTTTAGGTTGCAAATTTTAAATTATAATTATAAAATAATATTATGTCTGGACATTCAAAGTGGGCTGGGATAAAGCATAAGAAGGGAGCCCTTGATGCTCAAAGGGGAAAGCTTTTCTCAAAGCTTAATAAGGAAATTATGCTTGCTGCTAAAACAGGAGGAAAGGATCCTGATGGAAATGCAAGGCTAAGATTGGCAATACAAAAGGCAAGAGAGGCAAATATGCCAGGGGATAACATAAAAAAGGCTATTGCAAGGGGAGTAGGTGAGATAGAAGGTGGAACGGTCGAGGAAATAACCTATGAATGCTATGGGCCCTCTGGTGTTGCCCTTCTAGTGGAGGGAATTACAGACAATAAAAAGAGGACATCATCAGAGATAAGGCACATCTTGTCAAAGGGTGGAGGAAATATGGGTGAAGCTGGATGTGTTTTATGGATGTTTAAAAAATTGGGTGTTTTGCAAATAGAAAAACCAAGCATCTCTGAGGACTCCCTTTTTGATATAGGTCTTTCTTTGGGTTGTGAGGATATAAAGACAGAGGATAACGAATATGAGGTTTATACAGATGTAGGAATTTTTGAAAAGGCAAAGGAGGAGCTTAAAAATAAGGGTGCTAATATAAAATATGCAGAGATAGAAATGCTTCCTTCAAGCTATATAAAAATAGATAAGGATTCTGCAAAGCAGGTTTTAAGGCTTATTGAGACACTTGAAGAGAATGAGGATGTTCAGCATGTTTGGTCAAATATGGATATCCCTGAGGATTTGCTTGTTGAGGCTTAAATGATTAGCCTGGGAATTGATCCAGGGATTGCCCAAACCGGATATGGAATAGTAGAGGAAAATAGAGGTTTAAGGCTAATTAAGGCAGGTATTATTAAGACAGACAAAAAGATGCCCCATTCAAAGAGGCTTCTTTTTTTATACAGGGGGCTTTTGGAAATAATCAAGGAATTTTCTCCTACCTCCTGTGGAATAGAGGATGTTTTCTTTTTTAAGAATGCAAAAACGGCAATGAATATTGGTGAGGCAAAAGGGGTATGTATCCTTGCTTGTTCCTATTCAAATCTTCCAATTTATGATTACACACCCCTTCAGATAAAGCAGGCAATTACAGGCTTTGGAAGGGCAACAAAAGGGCAGGTTCAGGAGATGATAAAGAGGCTCCTTGGTCTTTCTTATATAATAAAACCAGACGATGCCGCAGATGGTGTTGCCTGTGCTATATGCCATATTCAATCATTATGGAGCAAAAATATTTAAAGGATTTTATTTTATCAAGGCCACAACAAATGGTTATTGGCATCCTTTTGTTGGGAGCAATTCTGACATCATCTATTCTCATTTTAAGAAGGATAAAGGAAGAAAGACAATTTGCCAGGATAGAGGTTGTAAAGGGGCAAATCCCAAATTTTAAATCCGAAATTCGAAATCCGAAATCCCAAACAAACCTAAAATCCGAAATTCCAAATCCCAAACAAATCCAAAATCCAAAATCCAAAATAAATATAAACAGAGCAAACCTTAATGAACTTATATGCCTTCCTGGAATTGGAGAAAACATAGGAAGAGAAATCATAAAATACAGAAAAGAAAATGGGACTTTTACATCTATTGAAGATATAATGAAGGTTAAGGGAATTGGTCCTAAAAAGTTTGAAAAATGCAAGGATATGATGAAAATAGATTAAAAAGGGTTTTGTTTGTTTGCACAGGCAATTCCTGCAGAAGCGTAATGGCAGAGAAATACCTTACAAGCCTAAATTTTGGTCTTGAGGTTTTATCCTGTGGAATTTCAGCCCTGGAGGGATTTGACCTTCCTCATTTGACAACGAAGGTTTTAGAAGACCAGGGGATTCCCTCTTCATTTCATACTATCAAGCAGATAAGCCATGATATGGTTTTATGGGCAGATATTATCTTTACAATGGAAATGTATCAGAAAGAAAGGATTGCCTCCCTCTTTCCAGAGACAAGCTCTAAAATACATCTTCTTAGTGAATATGCGAAAGAAGAAGATCCAGAGATACCTGACCCTTTTGGTGGTTCTATTGAGGCATACGAGACCTGTTTTTTGAAGATAAAGAGATGTATAGATAAGATAAATTGGGATAATATTTAATGATAGTTTTTAGTTTCTTAAATGGTAATTGCACTTGGCTCTGACCACGCTGGTTTTGCCCTGAAGGAGAAGATAAAGGAATATCTTGTAAATAAGGGCTTTGAGATTAAGGATTTTGGGACAGACAAGGAGGAATCTTGCGATTATCCCGATTATGGATTTCTTGTAGGAGATTTTGTCTCAAAGAATAAAGCCTCATTGGGTATCCTTATTTGTGGCACAGGAATTGGGATGTCTATTTCTGCTAATAGAATTTCTAAGGTAAGGGCTGCTTTATGCCATACAGAAGATTTTGCAAGGCTTGCAAGGCAACATAACCATGCAAATATTCTATGCCTTTCTGGAAGGTTTTTAAAGGAAGACGAAGGATTTAAAATTGTTGATGCATTTTTAGAAGCAGAGCCTGAAAAAGGAAGGCATAAAAGGAGGGTGGAAAAGCTTGGATGAATTGCAATGGATTTTGAGGTAATTAAAAGCAATAAGAGAAGGAAGACCGTATATGCCAAGATTATTGAGGGTAAATTATACATATATCTTCCAGAAGGTTTATGTGAACATGAGGAGAAAAAGTGGGTTGATAAGATGCTTATGTGGGCAGAAGACCAAAAGAAAAAGAGGGAATTAAATGATAGCACAAATCTTGAAAAGCTATCAGAGAAACTAAATAGGGAGTATCTTGGCGGAAGGGCAAAATGGGCTTCTATAGAATATGTCAGCAATCAAAAAAGGATATTCGGAAGTTGTTCTGTAAAATCTGGTGAGATTCGCATATCAGATAAACTAGCAAAAATGCCTGATTGGGTTAGGGATTATGTTGTTTTGCATGAATTGGCACACCTTATATATCCTGACCATTCAAAGCCATTCTGGAGGCTGGTTAATCAATATAGGCTTACTGAAAGGGCAAGGGGTTATTTGATGGCTGTCCATCTGGAACAGGATGAAGCAAAATGAAGCAAGAAGGAATTCTTCTTCTTGAGGATGGAAGGGCTTTTAGGGGATATTCCTGTGGAGCATTTGGCGAAAGAACAGGGGAGATTGTTTTTAATACAAGTATGACAGGTTATCAGGAGATTTTAACAGACCCCTCGTATTGTGGCCAGATTGTAAATATGACATATCCTTTGATTGGAAATTATGGAGTAAATGATGAGGATGTAGAATCGGACAAGCCACAGGTGCAGGGTTTTGTTGTAAAAGAAATAAGCAAGAGATTTTCCAATTTTAGGGCAAAAATGTCTCTTTCTAGCTATCTTAAGAAAAACAATATCGTTGCAATAGAGGGTATTGACACAAGGGCATTAACAAGGCACATAAGGGATAAAGGGGCAATGAAGGCAATTATTTCAACATTGGATTTAAACAGAGAGAGCTTACAAAAAAAGGTAGAAAATGCACCAGGTATCATAGGAGGAGACCTTGTCCAAATGGTAAGTTGCAAGGAGAAATATATAATTCCTTGCAAAGACAAAAGAGCAAAGATTGCTGTTTTTGACTTTGGCGTAAAGCTAAATATCTTAAGACAATTAACAAGCCTTAATTGTGAGCTTATTGTATTTCCCGCACAAACAAAAGCAGAGGAAATTTTAAAAGAAGATATAGATGGAATCCTTCTTTCAAATGGCCCAGGCGACCCAGAGGGTGTTCCCTATGTAATAGAGGAGGTAGCCAAGCTTATAAAAACAAAGATTCCCATATTCGGGATATGCCTTGGCCATCAAATTCTATGCCTTGCTCTTTCTGGAAAAACATATAAGCTCAAATTTGGGCATAGGGGTGCAAATCAGCCTGTTTTGGATTTAAAAACAAGAAAGATTGATATTACCTCCCAAAACCATGGTTTTTGTGTTGATATTAAAAGCCTGCCTGAAACAATAGAAAAAACCCATATAAATCCGAATGATAATACATTGGAGGGTATGGCACATAGAGAGCTTCCTATATTCTCTGTTCAATACCACCCAGAGGCATCTCCAGGCCCACACGATTCAAGCTATCTATTCAATAGATTTATAGAAAAATTAGTTGAGAGGTCGTAACATTATCTATATATTGATTAACAATAGATTATGTGATATAATTTTACCAAGGATGTATTTGATTTTATAAGAGTTATGAAAGATATAATTTTTGTTTTTCTTTTATTTTCATTTGTTTCCTTTGCTGATTTTGTTCCCGGAGAGATCCTTGTAAAATTTAAGGAAAAAAAGCAAATATTGACTATTGAAACTCAATCTATGGATTTCCTTTTTGATAATATCTATAGGATTAAACTCAAAAAAGGAATTGGAGTATCTGATATGATTGATAAGCTTAAAGATAATCCAGATGTAATATATGTAGAGCCGAATTATATACTAAAGGCTTATATAACACCAAATGACCCTAAATTTAATGACCAGTGGGCGCTTCCTAAAATTTCTGCACCAGATGCCTGGGATATAGAAAAAGGAACGACAAGCGTAATCATTGCCATATTAGATACAGGCATTGATTATAACCATCCTGACCTTTCAGGAAAAATTATTGGAAGCCAAAGCTTTGTTCCAGATGAAAAAGATCCAATGGATGGCAATGGACATGGAAGCCATGTTTCTGGGATTGCAGGGGCAGAAACAAACAATGGCACTGGCACAGCAGGTCTTGCCTGGAATTGCAAAATTTTGGCTATAAAATGTCTTGATAAATATGGGTATGGAGATAATGCTAATATTTCCTTGGCAATAAACTATGCGGCAGATAACGGTGCAAAGGTAATAAATATGAGCCTTGGAGGTTATAATGGAGGAAATGTTTTAAAAGATGCCTGCGATTATGCCTATAATAAGGGTGTATTTATCGTTGCAGCAGCTGGAAATGATGGTATAAATGAGAAGTGTTATCCTGCGGCTTATGACAATGTTATGGCTGTTGCAGCAACAGATAGATATGACCAAAAGGCTTATTTTTCAAATTATGGCAATTGGGTTGATATTGCCGCACCTGGGGTTTCTATCTTAAGCACTACCCCTGGTAATGAATATAAATCTTTTAGTGGAACATCAATGTCTAGTCCATTTGTTGCAGGTTTAGCTGGGCTTTTATTTTCAAAATATCATGGGGCAACAAATGCCTTTATATTTAATGAAATAAGAAATAGGGCTGATAACATTCAAAGACCTGATTTTGGAAGGATAAATGCCCTTTATAGCTTATGTGGAGAAAATAGACCACCAAATGAATTTTCTATTATTCAGCCAGCAAACAATGGATGGACATCAAGTCAATACCCTAAATTTAAATGGAGCACATCTTGTGACCTGGATTGGAACGATAAAATTACATACTCTGTTTTCCTGGGAAAAATTAAAGATGAGCTAAAGAATGTTGCAAATACAACAGATACATCTTGGATTCCAGCTTTTAAAGAGCCATTGGCAATGAACACAACATATAACTGGCAGATTATTGCATCGGATTCTCGTGGAGGCACAGCCTCATCCTCTATTTCAACATTTACAACAACATCCATTAAAGTTTTCCCAAACCCAGCAAGATTTGGACAAATTGTAAAATTTAGGGGTAGTCCCTTAACCTTTAAGGATACATTTATATCTATCTATACAATATCTGGTGAGCTTGTAGAAAAGTTTGAAGCAGGCAAAGGAGAGGAAATATCTTGGAATACAAAAGATATTGCCTCTGGTGTATATCTTTATACCATAAGCAATTTAGACAAAATATTTTCATCTGGAAAAATAGGGGTAATTAAATGAGAGGTCGTAACATTTCTATATAGTATCTTTCATAAATCGTCAGAATATTTGTTATTTAGGCACAAAGGGGCAAAGGGACAAAGCAGGTAACAAATAAACTCTGTGCCTTTGTGTCTTAAAGTGCCTTCTTCCATCTTGTTCTCACTTGCTTAAACACATACAAATAAAATTATCTTATACGAAAATTGTATGTGTTTAGGTAGACGAGAAGAAGAAAGGAAGTTAAAATGAAAGAAAGCACGAAATCCGAAGCACGAAGCACGAAACAATATCTAAATTCAAAATTCTAAACATTAGAGTTTTCAGAATGGTTT
>JBFMDZ010000063.1 GCA_040753555.1 bacterium | reverse complement strand
AATTGAAGAATGGAATTATACATCACCATCTGGAGAGATTCGGAATGTTCAAATAACAGATATAACAGGGGATGGTAAAATGGATATTATTGTATCAACAACTACATCGCTATTTATTATTAGCCAGTCTGCCTGCACCTTAGGTGCGGTTAGTGTATATGATGCAAACAATAATTTTATTGGTACCTACACCACAATCCAATCAGGGATAAATGCCTGCCCTATTGATGGCACAGTCAAGGTTGCGGCTGGAATTTACAATGAGGCGGTTTATATCAATAAAAGCCTTGCTTTAATTGGTGCAGGTGCAGATGTCTGCACAATTACAGCATCTGGACTTGGCGATACAAACACCGTAACCAATGCAGATGGCACAATCACTGGATTCACCATAACTGGAGCAAGTGGATACTGGCTAACGGGCAATGGAATATATTGCAAAAATGGAAACCCAACCATTATGCATAACACAATATCAGAGAATAGCTATGGCATCCGCTGCGAGAACTCCTCCCCAGCCATCACACACAACACCATAGTGGAGAATATCTTGTATGGCATCGTCTGCTGGCAAGCCTCTCCAGCCATCACCAACAACACCATAGCGGGGAATAGCTATGGCATCCACTGCGAATACTCCTCCTCAGTTATCACCAACAACACCATAGCGGGGAATAGCGATGATGGCATTTGTTGCTACAATTCCTCCTCCCCAGCCATCACCAACAACACAATCTCGAGGAATGGCACTGGCATCTACTGCGACAACTCCTCCCCAACCATTACCAATAACACAATATCGGAGAATAGCGATGATGGCATCTACTGCAAGAACGACTCCTCCCCAGCCATCACCAACAATATTATTGCACAAAATGGCACAACCAATGCTTCTGCCTATGGCATCTACAATACTGTAGGTGGTAACCTCACCATTGACTACAACGATGTCTGGGGTAATGGAATAGATGGCTCTAAAAATTATTACAATTGCTCTCCCGGAGCGAATGACATCTGTGCTGATCCCCAATTTCTATCAACTATGAACTATGAACTATCAACTAATTCCCCCTGCATTGACAAAGGCAATAACACCGCCCCTGGCATTCCGTTAACCGACAAAGATGGTAATCCAAGGATTGTAAATGGCAGGGTTGATATGGGTGCCTATGAATTTCAAGGCACCCCAACCCCACCTCCCACCACAGACTCGGTTACAGTCTACAATTCCTCAGGAACACTTATAGGAACTTACACCACAATCCAGGCAGGAATAGATGTGTGCCCGGTTGGCGGCACAGTCAAGGTTGCTACTGGAACCTATCAGGAGGCAATCTATATCAACAAGAATATTGCCTTAATTGGTGCAGGTGCAGATGTTTGCACAATTACCGCCACGAGCCTTGGCTGGACAAACACCGTAGCCTTTGATGGCAGTAATACAAAGGGTACAATCACGGGATTTACCATAACTGGGGGTAATTGTGGAATACATTGCATAAATGGAAGTGCTCCAACTATTACCAATAACACCATAGTGGGGAATGGCGGGGAGGAAGGAGGTAATGGCATCGGCTGCGGCAACTCCTCCCCAACCATTACCAACAACACCATAGCGGAGAATAGCTATGATGGCATCTCCTGTGGCAACTCCTCCCCAACTATCACCAATAACACCATATCAGGGAATGGCTTGCATGGCATCTCCTGCAACTATTATTCTTCCCCCACCATCATCAATAATACCATAGTGGGGAATGATGCCGATGGTATCTGCTGCTGGTCCAACTCCTCCTCCACCATCACCAATAATATCATAGCAGGGAATAATCATGATGGCATCTGCTGCTACGATTCCTTCCTCACTATCACTAACAACACCATAAGAGGGAATAATGACTATGGCATCCGCTGCTACAACTCCTCCCTCACCATCACCAATAACATTACTGTCCAAAATGGCACATCTAATAATTTGGCCTATGGCATTTTTAATGACACAGCCTATCCCAACGCTCCCGCTGGCACCCCTACCATTGACTACAACGATGTCTGGGATAATGGATTGGGTGGTATGCAAAATTATTCTGGTTGTTCGGCTGGAGCAAACGACATCTGTGCTGACCCCCAATTTGCTGATAGTGATTATCGCCTTGACACCCTTTCCCCCTGCATTGATGCAGGGTTAAACACTGCCCCTGGCATTCCAGCCACCGACAAGGATGGCAACCCAAGGATTGTAAATGGTAGGGTTGATATGGGTGCCTATGAATTCCAAGGTACCCCAACATTGAGGATTATCACTAATTCTTTACCACAAGGTCAGATAGAAAGTTATTACCAATCTACCCTTACGGCAAGAGGTGGTAGCCCTCCATATACCTGGTCAATCACAACTGGTTCTTTACCTCCAGGCTTAAGCCTTCAGCCATCCACAGGAACTATCTCTGGCATACCCACGGAGAAAGGAACATTTACCTTTAGCGTCCAAGCTACCGACCAAGAAGGGACTACTACTTCCAAAGAATTATCTATCTTCATTGCCCCTTTAGAAGGAACAGAACGGCTAAAATGGAAGACTATGGTTTCCAATGGATGGTATCCTCTGCCTGCCATTAAAGATGGGGTAGTATATGTAAATACTTATGAGGGGATAAAGGGAATAAACTGTAGCACAGGTGAGAAGGTGTATGAATATCCCTTAACTAATTCCGAACCATTTCCTGCAGTATTAGATGAAGAAGGTATGGCTTATATTGTATATACTTACAAGGGTATGTGGCAAATACAGGCTATTAATGTTAGTACTGGAACATTAAAATGGAGCTCTAATAAAATAAATGGCCAGGGAATTTTAGGGAATGCCCTATTTGATAATTATTTCTATGCTGTGGTTCTGGACTATAACCCTGTTTGTCATACTGACTTATATGTATTTAACAAAACAACAGGCGAAAGCAAATGGAAGTTGGAGAATATATCAAGAATCTGTGCAGTAAATGACAATGTATGCGTGGTTGATCGAAGTGGGGACAAAGAGTATAAAGGGTTGTATATATTAGATGCTATAACTGGCGAGATAAAAGCAGGATTTAATGACAATACAAGTTTTTCGGGAGCAATAATAAGGAATGGCAAAATATATATTTCAGGTAAGACAAATAAGAGGTTCTATTGTATAGATATCAATGGTAATAAGCTATGGAGCACTCAATTAGATGAAGAAATTTATTCTACCCCTTGTCTATCCGAACCCAACAAATTAGTCTTTATTAGCTGTAAAAACGGTAAGCTTTATGCTTTAGATATGAACAATGGAGCTATAAAATGGTCTTTTTCTACGGGTGGAACAATAGAAACAGCCTCTCCGGTATATAAAGATGGAATTGTATTTATTGGCTCAAGTGATAAAATGCTCTATGCCATTGAGGCAGATTCAGGTAACTTAATTCAAAGATATGCAACAGGTGGGAATTTAAGTAATTCTACTCCAGCAATTGAAGATAAGACTGTTTATATCCATTCGGCTGATGGTTATCTTTATGCCTTTGAATATGAGACTTCTTTAGTAATTAGCTCTCTCTATCCCAGTCCAAATCAAAAGAATATCCCAATAGATACCCAAATCAAGGTAACATTCAACAAGGAAATTGATTCATCAACCCTTAACCCTTCAACCTTCAAGGTCTTGCGAGAAACAGAGGTTATTGCCGGAATGATTACTTACGACACTACTAATAAAACCGCTATTTTTATCCCTCATTATCCGCTGGATTATAACACAAACTATAGTGTAATTGTAACTACGGGTATTAGGGATACAAAAGGGAATTCATTAAGCAAGGATTATTCTTTTTCATTTACCACTGAGGTATCTACCTGGCCGATGTTTCGCAGAGATTCGGCAAATACTGCTTATACCCTTCAATCAATGAGACCTCCTTTAAAATTAAGTTGGCATTACCAGACACCTTCTAAGATTTTGTCTTCACCTTTAATTGTAGATGGAATGGTATATGTAACTACCTATGATGGTATGATATATTGCATCAACCTTTATACCGGTAATAAGATATGGGAATATGATGCAGGTAATTGTAATTATTACAATCACAAATTGAGTGTTCACAATTTTACCTCCCCTGTGATAGTAAATGGAAAAATTTACATTGCCGCTGAAAATGAGAAGGATAACGAGGTAAGCCCATTGCATATCTTAGACGCAAAGACAGGCAAATGGCTGGGGGTTATTGGCTTATCGGGTAATGTTAGAAGTTCACCGATTGTGTATAAGGGAAAGGTATTTATGAGAATAGAAAATACATTGTATATTATAGACAGTAAGAATGATGCGCTAAAATCATATTCCCTTACTGGTTCAGGTCCTTCTCCAGCAATTAAAGATGACATAATTTATCTTGCAGAAAATAAAGAATTTGGTTCTTTTCTTTACGCCAGGGATATCAATACCCTTGAGGTAAAGTGGCAGTATCCTATAATTACGTGGCAAAACCCTGTAGTAAAAGATGGAAGTGTGTATATTATAAGTAGTGATAGTTTTCTCTATGCCCTTGAGGCATCAAGTGGGACAGAAAAATGGAAAGCATGGCTTAATAGCAATCTTGATATAAGAGGAATTGCTGTGGGAGAAGGTATTGTCTGTGCTGGAAATCAGATATTTGATAGCACTACAGGCAAGGAGAAGGTAAAACTTAATGGAGGGTATTGTTTGCCCACCATTACGAAGGATACAGTATACTTTTACCATGAAAACGCACAAGTAATATATGGATGTGACATTGCCACAGGAATAAGAATTTGGGAATATTGGCCAATGACTTTATACAACACTGTTCCCCCAAATAATTCCCTTGCGGTAGCTGAGGAAAGATTATGTTTTGGAGACCTATCTGGGGTATTATATTGTTTTGAAAAAGGACAAGAAACTACTGGTTTTATATTGGGAAAGGTATTTAATGACCCTAATGGAAATGGATACGGCGGTGGAGACCAGGGGATAGAAGGGATAACCGTAAGATTATCTACCGGAGAAACCACGACCACTGATAAGGATGGGAATTTTTCATTCATTGTTCCCGAAGGGATTTATAATGTTAGTATAGATATACCCCAAGGGTATTCTATTTCACCAGGCACTCAATACCCAGTAACCCTTGATGTTAAACCACAGGATAAAGAGACGGTATGGTATGGGCTACAAAAATCTACAACCCTATCTGTTTTCCCCGTAGAATGTAGAGTAAATCCAGGAGGCTCGGTTACCTGGACGGCAAAACTAATGTATCAAGGAATGCCTCTTGCTAATAAAGAGCTCATCTGGCTATGGAAAAGCAATAATGCACTAATTGCAACCTCTCTTACCAATGCAAATGGAGAGGCTACCTATACCTTCACTGTTGATAATTTTGATTCAAATCCTGAATTGCTCTATGAATTTATTGTTTTGTTTGCCGGAGATAATGAATACCCAAAGAAACAAGCAGAGATGAGGGTAATTATAAGTAAAAGGAAGTTTAGATTGTTAGAACCTGTGGATGGGGCAATAGATAATACAGGAGGGACACCTACCTTTCGCTGGACAGCGGTTGAAGGGGCAAAACTTTATACCATTGAATTTTCAAAGAATAAGGCTGTTAATCCTGATGGAGGCTTTGCAGAATCAGAGAGCTTAGCCCATCCAACAACTAACTCATGGACTCCTTATATAGGATTCTTCCTGCCTGGCACATATTATTGGCATATTGGAGTAGAATATGGAACCCTTTCTTCTTTTTGCTGGGGTGACGAGATATGGAGAATTAATATCCCAACAGTAAATTTGCCTGTATTGGAGGTTTCCCCAACTTCGTTAGATATTGGAAAAATAATACAGGGGGAAAAAATAACCCGAATTATACATATTACCAATAGTGGAGCAGGAAATCTTACTTGGTCAGCCACAACAAATCAACCATGGATTCTTTTGGAACCTTCAAATGTATCAACCCCTGCACCAGGCACATTGAATATTACTATAGATACATCGGATTTAAGTCCTATCGGAACATATTATGGGACAATTACTATAAGTTCTTCTTCGCCCAATGTCCAAGGAAGTCCTAAAGATATCCCGGTAGTTATTAATGTTTCCCCTTCTGAGACGATTGTTCAAAAAGTTGATGGAACAAAAATAAGGTTTGAAAAAACAAATGATTGGGAAAGTCCAAAATCTATTGATGCTTTGGCTTGTGCACAAATGATAATCAGATATATTAAAAACAAAGATAAAGGAGTAGAAGGTTGGGATAATGGGGAGATAGAACAATACTGGACATTGGGACAGTGGATTCGTAAAGTTTATAAGAATGTAGATGAAAATTGGAAAGAAATATGGAACGATGATGGAGTTGTAGCAAATAAAACTGGAGTAATAGATAAGATGGATGAAATACTCCGATACTATGGAGTTCCTGTTTATATGAACCTTTCAAGTGATTATAAATCAAATTTTGACGGATTCATTACTAAATTAAAAGATAATATTGACTTCGGTTTGCCTGTAATTTTATGGGTGCAGGATTCTGAAGATCATTCTTTAGTTGTGAATGGATATAAAGAAAAAAATGGTAAGATTCAATTCTATCTTTTTGACCCAAATGTAGAAACAACAGGAAGTGAAAATGAAGGGAAAGGATATTTATCAGAAATTCAGTTTGAGCCAACCAATGCTTGGCCATTAACATTGGAACAATCTGATGGCAATAAAACCTGGATTAGAAATATATTATTTATAAGTCAATATGTTATGATAAACACAAAAGAATGGGGCAATCTGATTTATGATGTAAAAAACGATAGTATTAATATAAGCGATGGCGAAATTAGTAGAATTCTTAAAAGAGTTGCTCCCTATCTTAAATCTTCTGAACGAGTTCATATCTATACAATTACGAAGAACAATGAAAAATATTCTGTAGCCTTTTTATATCAAAGCAGTGTTAATTTAGAACATTTGCTAGGTAATAGGGAAGGTTTTACCCAAGATGCTATTTTGGATGTCCCCTGTGTGGCAATTGTAATTAATAATAATGATGAGATTTTGTATGATAACATCACTGAAATTATTGATAATCTGAGTTGGAAATTTTATCCTTCAACATATATTTTCCCAAATCCATTTATAGTTGACAGTGTTGATTGGTTAACCTGGTCTGCCATTGACGGACAACTTAACCACCCAGCGGCTTCTATATTTGGTTTTACATATGCCTTTGCAAGTAAAAAAGAGATGTATAAAACAGCATTACGAGAAATATTATTACAAATGGCTGAGATGAACGCTGAAGTTATAATAGATAAAAATGCTCTAAAAATCGGAGTTTCTGTTCTGCTAAAAAAAATAGGAAATGATATTACATCTGAAGCATTAAAAAATTTAAATAATGAAATATGGAACCAGGCACTTCAGACAGCTCTTGGTGAAGGAAATAACTTTGCTCAATCTATGAAGTATGCAGATGAATTCATAGAGAAATTTTATCCTTATTTAACTGGTTTTGTTGAAAAAAAGGGAGCATTAAAAATCTCCGAGGGAAAAATTATTGAAATAGGTGGAACACCAATTGTTAAGACAGGTATTGATCTACTTTTTAGGGTTTTAAATCGGAGGGATATACCATCTGAACAGATAAAATATTTAGAGACTCTAAAAAATGAAATACAGGATCCGAATTCAGTTTCGGCAATCTCTACGGAGATAAACTATTTAGAGACTCTAAAAAATGAAATACAGGATTATCCGAATTTAGTTTTGGCAATCTCAAAGATGATAGCATATTTAGAGGATATAAAAAATGATATGCAGGAACAGGTTTTGCTTTCGGCAATCAATGAAACATTGGATGAGATTAACAGCAGAAAAAATGATTTTGAAGAAGCGTTTGATATTATTACGACTGACCCTGGTTTCTGGCAAGAGGCGATAAATAATGGAATTGGTGCGGCATTTAGTATATTGACTGCAGGTGCTCACTTAGGCTTTTGGAAAGGATTAGGTGTTGGATTGGTAATCAGTGATGCCTTGTCAAGTGGAAGTCAGCTTGCTGAGAGAAGTCAGATAGCAAATTTCTGTGTAAAGACAGGATATATATTAGATTCTGCTGTCCGAAATATTTACTCAAAAGTATCTAATTCTACCTCTGAGCAAGAAATTGAAAATTTAAAAAATGGAATGGTGTTTCATGCTGGAAGTGTGATAACTGCAAATAAGAAATTTGGTGATGGTTGGAGAGGAACAGGTCCAATCAGTAATTTCTTGTCAATTGTAGCAAGTGCACTATTTGGAAGTGTATCCCCTGGAGAAAAAGCTGATTGGTTCTTCCAGGTTGCAGAAGACAACTTAGATAATGTCAAAAATTTTATAACCTCACCATTGCCAAAATCAATTGTAGTAAAAAGTAACTTTCGACTTCTAAGAGAATCTCTATCCAACAATGAGAATGAACAGTTATATTTAAAGGTAACTCCAACCACGCAATCGGGTTATCAGAATCAACAGGTTGCTTTTAATATTAAAGTGTTGGACCAAAATGCCAATAAGATAGCTGGTGCAAGGATAGAGATAGTTGATAATGTAAAGATGCTCCAAATATACATTGATACAGATTCAGAGGGTAATGCTATCTATAATACCTCAGGAAATATCGGAGGGAACTATAGTGTAGAATTCATTGCCACAAAATCAGGTTATTCTAATAGCAATAAAGTAATTTGTAGGATATTAATCTACCTTACTTCACCGCAAGTATCTATGGATTTAGGAGGGACTATAGAAGGTAAAGCAGGAACACGAATGGATATTAGACCTAATGTTCTTCACGAGGATGCAATTGCCAGCATTTCTCCTATCACTTCTGGCCATTCTCAATATGCCACAGTCATAGAAGCTACTAATAAAATAGAACAACATCCAAATATTAGAGAAATTGAAGAATTAAAAGATAGAATTTGCGACTTTAAATTAACAAGTGTATCAACCAATCAATCTGTAATATTAAAAGGTAGCATAACAATTACCATCCCTTACCCTGATACAGATAATGATGGCTATGTGGATGGGACAGGGACATTAGTTAAGGAAAGGAATTTGCGTATCTTCTACCTCAATGAGGATAAACAGGAATGGGAGATGGTTGACTCTATGGTGGATACGGCAAGCAACACGGTTAGAGCTGAAGTATCCCATTTATCTATCTATCGGCTATTGGGATACCAAAGTGGTTCTATTACCAAGAGTGTTAGTCCCCACGAGGTATCAACTGATGGCACGGTGACCTATACAATAAGCTACTACACAGATGGGACATTAAGTTCGGTAGAAATACACGACATCTTACCGGCAACCTTATCTTTAGAATCTGCAACGCCTGAATATAGTAGCAGTGAAACAACCCAGGAGGGGATAAAATACAAGTGGTTTGTGGGAACACTTACCCCTTCCCAAGGAGGAACCATAACCATTGTTGCTAAAGCCTCAAGCAACATCCAGCCATATACTATCATAACCAATACGGCAGCCCTTTTAGAATACGGAAGTATTACCTTGGCAACTGTAACAGCAATTATCACAATTATTCCAGGCAAGCCAGCCACTATTACCCTCTCCGCAAACCCATCTACAGTCAATATAGACAAAGGGACTTCAAGCATCTCTGCCTACATCACAGACCAAAACAACAACCCTGTGGCTGATGGAACCATCGTCTATTGGACTGCTACAGGTGGCACAATCCCGCAAACTTCAACTACCACTCAAGGAACAACCACCGTTACAATTCAAGGGTTAATCACCATTGGCACATATACCATTACCGCTACAACCACTAACGGCATAAAGGCAAGCACTACCATTATGGTAATTTCAGGTCTGCCAGCCACCATCACCCTTTCTGCAAACCCAGCCACTATCAACGCAGACAAAGGGACTTCGAGCATTTCTGCCTACATTACAGACCAAAACAACAACCCTGTGGCTGGTGGAACTATTGTTTATTGGGCTGCTACAGGTGGCACAATCCCGCAAACTTCAACTACCACTCAAGGAACAACCACCGTTACAATTCAAGGGCTAATCACAATTGGCACATATACCATTACCGCTACAACCACCGACGGGATACAGGCAAGCACTACCATTATGGTAGTCTCAGGTCTGCCAGCCACCATCACCCTTTCTGCAAACCCAGCCACTATCAACGCAGACAAAGGGACTTCGAGCATTTCTGCCTACATTACAGACCAAAACAACAACCCAGTTGAGGAGGGAACAATGGTTTGGTTTAGCTACAATTCTTGGATTGGCACAGCCACAACCCTAAATGGCACAGCCACCATCATCGCATCTGGCTTAACCACCGTAGGAACTTACATCATAACCGCTACAACCACAGGGGTATTAGCCACTACAACCATTACTATCATTTCAGGAGCACTTTCTTATCTTACCCTTACTGCTCCAGAAACCACAACCACCAATGCTACTTTTACCTTAATAGTTGTTGCGAAAGACAAGAATGGAAATACAACAACGACTACAGGAACAGCTACCCTAACAAATACCACAAATTCCATATTCCCAACCATAATTTCCTTAACCAATGGAATCTGGACAGGACCAGCAGCCATCACCACCTCGCCCAATAAAGGCCAGGATACAATCACGGCAACCTATGAAACCGCAAAGGGAATAGCCACAATTACGGTTTTCATAAGTACCCAGCAAGGAACAATAAGCTTTGGAGGAACAGAAACAGCAAAGATAGAGTTTGGTTCGGGTAGTCTGGGAACAACAAATGTTACTGTCCATATTGCAACCTCAACATCACTTTCAACCCCACCACCTTTTGGAATTAGCTTTGTTGGGATTATCTATAACATTGAGCTTAAGGATGAAAATAACCAACCATTTGGAACCCAATCCTTACCAGGCTCAGCAACCATTTATCTTCCTTATTCAGAACACAATGGCTTTGTCGGCGGAACAAAGATAAGGGAGGAAGACCTTGTCATCTATCAATTAGAGAATGGAATCTGGAAACCATTATTTACTTATCATAATGGCACAGATAACCTTGTTTTTGCTCATCCTCCCCATTTCTCAACCTTTACCTTAGGAGGAACTCCAACCATTACAACCCAACCTAACCTAGACAATATCCTCGTCTATCCCAATCCATTTGTCCCTTATGACAATGACAAAGATAATGGCATTCCCTATAATGGCTCAGCGGATTCAGGGATTACCTTTAAGGGATTGACCGAAAATGCAGAGATTAGGATATTCAATCTAGCGGGTAGGTTGGTAAGGGAGGTTATGCTTACAAATCAAGGAACCTGGCAATGGGATGCGAGAAATCAAAATAATAAAGAGTTGTCAAGTGGGATATACATCTATGTAATTACAAATAACAAGAAAGAGAAGGCAACAGGTAGGATTGCCATTGTGAAATGAAAATGAAATTGCTTTTAGTAATTGGCTTAATAGCATTTTCAAGCTATGGAATTGATGAAAAGGCCGGAATATCAGGGGCACAATTTCTAAATATTGGGGTTAGTGCAAGGGCAAGTGGAATGGGTGGTGCATATTGTGCTCTTTCGGATGATGTTGACAGCATATGCTACAATCCCGCTGGGCTTGGAAAGATAGAGAAAAAAGGGATCGGATTTATGCATAGCCGCTATCTTAATGAGGTAAATTATGAGTATCTGGCAGGGGTTATGCCTCTTGGAAATCAAGGAATAGGAATCGCCCTTTCCTTGCTCAATTCCTCTCGTATAAAAAGGACTACCGTTTCAAACCCTAGTGGTGATGGCTCTTCCTTTGATGCCTGTGATTATAGCCTTACCGGCTCATATGGAAAAAATA
>JBFMDZ010000062.1 GCA_040753555.1 bacterium | reverse complement strand
TGATATTGGACATTGGAAATTGGACATTTTTTTGACATTTGAACTTGGGATTTGGGATTTATTATAGAATGGATGAATTTTAAAACAGCCAAACATATAAAATACGATATACTGAATAGTTACAATATTATTTGTAAAAAAACAGGTAGGAGGTTATACTATTGACTTATAAGGCAAAACTTAAAAAATCTGAGTAGTTACAGAAAAGGTAATCATTGATACCTCTGTTTGGATTGAATATTTTAAGGAGAAAGAATCTAAAAGGGGAGATGAGGTAAAGAGGCTTTTAGAAGAAAATAGGATAGTAATCACGGGAAGCATAATGGCAGAGCTTCTTCAGGGGGCAAGGGAAGAAAAAGATTTGGAAAAATTAAAAGAAGCAATTATTTCTCTTCCTTTTCTTAAGGAAGAAACCTCCATTTGGGAAGAGGTTGGCAGGCTTTCCTTTGATTAAGAAAGAGGGGTTTAACCGTCCCTCTGACAGACTGTTTAATTGCTAGCTTAGCCAAAAGAGAAAATTGCCCCATCTTTACCCTTGATTTCCATTTTCAAAAGATACCAGAGGTAAGGCTTTATGAGATGTAAAAACCTTGAAAGGATTTAAAAACATAAGGGAATTTATAGAAGGGCTTGAAAAGGAGGGGAAGCTCTTAAGGATAAAGAAAGAAATAGACCCTGAGCTTGAGGTATCCTGTATTACCAATCGGGTTTGTAAAAATAATGGGAAAGCCCTATATTTTGAAAACCCAAAAGGTTCTAAATACCCCTTGGTAACCAACCTATTCGGCTCTTTTGAAAGGATGAAAATGGCATTAGGTGTTTTAGAATTCTCTGAAATTTGTAAAAGAATTGAGGAGATATTTGAGATAAAACCTTCGTCTGGGATAATTGATAAGATAAAATTTCTTCCAAAGCTATTTGAGGTATCCCAATTTTTTCCAAAGGTTGTAAAAGATGCACCTTGTCAGGAGATTATTGAGGAAAAACCTGATTTATTGAAATTTCCTCATCTTAAGCTATGGCCAAAAGATGGTGGAAGGTTTATCACCTTACCATTGGTTTTTACAAAGGATGTGAATGGAAAAAGAAATTGTGGGATGTATCGGATGCAAATATTTGATGAAAAAACAACCGGGATGCACTGGCATCCAGGAAAAGATGGAGCAAGGCATTATTCTTCCTATAAGAAAGCAGGAAAAAAAATGCCTGTCGCTGTAGCGTTGGGAGGTCCACCTGAGGTCATTTACTCTGCCACATCACCTCTTCCATATGGATTTGATGAGATGCTCTTTGCTGGGTTTTTAAGAAAGGCTCCGGTTGAGATGGTTAAATGTAAGACAATAGACTTAGAGGTTCCAGCTGAGGCAGAGATTGTCCTTGAGGGATACATTTTGCCAGATGAGGAAAGGAATGAGGGGCCATTTGGCGACCATACCGGATATTATTCAGAAATTTCTAAATTTCCTGTATTTCACATAAATTGCATTACCCATAGGAAAGAACCAATCTATCCTGCGACGGTTGTTGGAAAGCCTCCAATGGAGGATTGCTTCATCGCAAAGGCAACAAGCATTATCTTCCTTCCCTTAATAAAAATGCTTATTCCAGAAATTGTTGATATGAACCTTCCCATTGAAGGGGTGTTTCATAACCTTACCATTGTCTCAATAAAGAATGAATACCCTGGGACAGTAAGAAAGGTTGTCTCTGCCATCTGGGGGCTTGGTCAAATATCTGGCACAAAGATAATTGTCATTGTTGATGAAAATATTGATGTGCATAATCTAAGTGATGTCTGTTGGAGGGTTCTTTCAAACATTGACCCTAGGAGGGATATATTCTTTGTTGATGGGCCGCTTGATATACTAGACCATGCAAGTTATAGCTTTGGCTATGGCTCAAAGATGGCAATTGATGGGACAAAAAAAGAATCTTATCCCGATGAGACAATAATGAATCCCGAAATAGAAACCCTTGTAGATAAAAAATGGAAAGGGATTTTTAGTTTTTAAACAATATAAATCTCTTGCAATAGCCTTTATTTCAATTTATAATAGCGTTATGCAGAGGTCTCCTGTTGTTACAATTATGGGTCATGTAGACCATGGAAAAACCTTGCTTCTTGATGCTATAAGGAATACAAGGGTAGTAGAGGGAGAAGCAGGTGGAATAACCCAGCATATTGGAGCTTACAAAATAAAGGCAAAAAATGGAGAAATAACCTTTATAGATACACCTGGTCATTCTGCATTTACAGCAATGAGGGCAAGGGGAGCAAAGGTTACAGATATTGTTGTCCTTGTTGTAGCAGCTGATGATGGTATAATGCCTCAAACAATTGAGGCAATAAACCACGCTAAAGCATCGGGTGTTCCAATTATTGTAGCAATAAACAAAATTGACCTTCCTTCCTCAAACCCTGACAAAATAAGGCAACAGGTTGCAAATCATGGGCTTATTGATGAAAAATGGGGAGGCGATACTATTTTTTGTGAGGTGTCAGCAAAGGAAAAAAGGGGGCTTGATAACCTTCTTGAAATGATTCTTCTTCAAGCAGAGATGCTCTCTTTATCTTATAATCCAAAAAACAAGGGGTGGGGAACAATTATTGAATCAAGAATTGATAAGGGGTTAGGTCCTGTTGGAACCATTATTGTTCAAGACGGCGTTTTAAAGATAAGGGATACATTTGCTGTTTCCTCTAATATTGGCAGGGTTCGGGCTATGATTGACGATATAGGAAGGAGGCTTAATGAGGCATCTGCGGGAACGCCTGTAGAGGTATTAGGATTTTCAACCCTTCCAGAGGCTGGAGAAAGACTGTTTGTGATAAGCAAGGAGGAGGCAGATATTATTTTAAAGGAAAAGAAAGAACCCCAAATGAGCTTTGAAAAGCCAAAGATTAGCCTGGAAGAGCTATTTAAAAAGATTGAAGAAGGCGAGGTTAAAGAGCTTCCCTTAATTATAAGGACAGATGTCTCTGGAACCTGCGAGGCACTATGCTCTTCTTTAAAGGAGCTTCCTTTAAATAATGTATCTATAAAAATCCTCCATTCAGGTTGTGGAGGTATCCTTGAGCAGGATATAATGTTTGCAAAGGCAGCAAATGGAATAATCATTGGTTTTCATATTAAGCCTTCTGCCTCTATAAAAGCATTGGCTGAGAAAGAGGGTGTAAAAATATATACATACGATATTATCTATGAGGCAATAGAAGAGATAGAAAAGGCGGCTTTGGGCTTACTTGCTCCAAAAGTAGAGCTTAAGGGAATTGGAAGGGCAATTGTAAAGAAGGTATTTAAGATTGAGAAGAAATTAATAGCTGGTTGTTTTGTTGAGGGAGGAAAAATAGAGCAGGGTGCAAAGGTAAAAATTATCAGAGGGGGTGAACCTATTATAGAGACATCAATTACCTCGTTAAAGCGATTTAAGGAGGATGTTCCTTTTGTTAAAGCTGGTGTTGAGTGTGGAATAGGCATTCCTTATTCTGATATTAAAGAGGGCGATGTCCTTGAGGCATTTGTTGCCATAAAAGAAGAAAAATCTTGACAATAACCTTGTTTAAAAGATAGAATTAGCAAAAAATGAAGAAATTCCTTTTTCTCCTTTTTATCCCTTGTCTTATTTTTTGTGAGACAAATATATATTATAACCTTGGAATAGATAGCTATTTCAAAAATAATTTAGAAGATAGCCTTTCTAATTTTAAAAAAGCTACAAGTGCCTTTCCTGATAGCTTTCTTTCCTGGTTCTATCTTGGAAAGACATATTATAGGCTAAAGATGAATAAAGAGGCAAAGAATGCCCTTTTAAAGGCATCTTTACTTTCTCCAGATGATACAAAAAGCAGGCTTTTAATTTCACAAATCCTTATGGAGGAAGAGGATTATAAGAAAGCAGGGGCATCCTATAAGGATGTTCTATCTATAGACCCCGAAAACCTTGAGGCAAACCTTTCCATTGGCAAGGCATACATTAAGCTAGAAAAATTTGATGATGCCATTTTTTACCTTAAAAAAGCACTAGAGTTAGCACCAGATGAGCCAGATGCTAATTTTTCTTTAGGCTGTGCCTTGCTTTCCAAAGATGAATTAGAATCTGCAAAGGATGCATTTACAAAGGCTATTTCTTTGGAATCAAACAACCCCTTATTTTATTATTCAAGGGGAAATGCCTATTTCAGGCTTGCTGATTATACAAGTCCTATGGATTCTGATTTCGTATCAATTGAGGATTATAAAATGGCGATTGAATTTGGGCTTTGCACACCAGATGTATTTTTTATGTATGGAAATGCCCTTCTTGCTAGAGGATTTTATTACCTTAAGACAAAAAATGAAAAAAAGGCTTATGATATGCTTGAAAAGGCTATTGTTGAATACAAAAATGCAATTTCTCTTTCTCCGGGTGCATCAAATGCCCATAATAATATGGGATTAGCCTATTACTACCTTGATAGAATAGATGAAGCAATCTCGCAATTTAAAAAGGCTGTTGAGCTTGAACCATTAATAGCATTTTTTCATGATAATTTAGGTGATGCCTATTATAAAAAGGGTGATTTTAAAAATAGCCTTTTAGAATTTAACCTTGTCCTTGAACTTTCTGTTGATTATACGCCAGATGATAAAATTCTTCCATTTCCGGCAAGGGGAATTAAAGAGAAAATCCGTGAAGCTAAAAGAAGAGCTCAAAAATAAAACCTTTTTTTTCCTGCTTATTCCTTTTCTGGTATATTCCAAGATAGACCTCTTTTCCTTAAAGGAAAAGGAGGAGGTTGTCAAGCCTGAGATTATAGAGGAGATTCCAATTGTTAAAGAAACGGAGAAAGGGAGAAGGGGAGAAGGGGAGAAGAGAAGAGGAAGAATAGTAAAACCAAAGAAAGAGCCTAAATTAGAGCCTATACCTAAAGAGGAAATTTCAACAGAGCCTTCACAGATTCAAGAAGAAACAATGCCTTTTGAGACATTTGGCCCTCTACAAACAGAGGAGAAAAAAAGACCGTTGTGGATAATATTTAGCCTAGCAATAACCTCTATTGCTGGACTACTCATTATCTTCCTTATCATTATCCATCTTATGAAAAGGGAAAGGAGGATACAAAAACCATTATTTCATATTCCTCCGTCTGATATAGAAGACGAGATTAAAAACCTAAAGCAATCATCAAAAATAGTATCTTCCCAAATATCGGAAATTGAAAGAATGCTTCCAGGTGAATTTATAGAAGGATTAAGGTCTGGAAAGGTATTTTCCCAAATAGCAAAGGATGTTTCTTCTTCCCTTGAACCAAGGATAAGGGAGCTTGGGCTTGCCTATCAAGGGATAAAGAAATCTATTGCCCAATTGGATGTTGAGATAAATAACCTCTCATCATTAAAAGGCTTAAATTTTAAAGACCTCGCAAGGCAGACAGCAACAGAGTTTATAATGCCCCTTCAAAATGAGTTCAATAAACACAAGCTTTCTTATGAAAATATGCTCTCTAGTTTTGAAGAAAGGCAGGATGGAAGGCTCTCTACAATTGAAAAAAGACATAGGGAGGTAAAGGAATTGGTAGACGAGGTTCATAAACGGCTTGTAGGTCTTGAATCACTTATAACATCCGCAACAATGTTTGAGCAAGAGCCTGTAATTCGGACAAAGAAAAGGGAAGAGATTCCTCCTTTAGCTTCCAAAACCACCAGAGAGGAAATTAACAAGCTCATCTATGAATTGGCTGATAATGGATTAAGTGTAGAGGAGATTGCCAAGAAGACAAAGATTGGAAAGGGAGAAATAGAGCTTATTCTTTCATTTAGAAACAAAAGGTGAGTTATGTTATTATCTTCCTTCTTTTATTTCTTACATTATTTCTTATTATATGGAAGATAAGAGAAAAAAAAGAAGAAAAGAGGGAATTTATTACCTTTCTTGAAAAGGGTGAAAAACTAATAGCTTCCTTTGACCAGATTGCAGAAAGAAATATTGACATTTTAGAGGAGAAGATAAAGGAGGCAAAGGATGTAATAAAAGAGCTTGACGAAAGGGCTAAAGAGAGAGAGAATAAAAGATTTCCTGATGTTTTCAGGCTAAGGGATGAAGGGTTTGAGATACCAGAGATAGCAAAGATAATGAATATGGGAAAAGCTGAAATTGAGTTGATATTGAAGCAATAATATGATATAATTATGGACTAATGGGGCGGTGTAGCCAAGTGGGAAGGCAGAGGTCTGCAAAACCTTTATTCAGCGGTTCGAATCCGCTCGCCGCCTGAAATGATAAAGTAAAAATTGAATAATATTATCCACCCAAAAGATGAAGTGTCGGCAGTTAAGTTTAATGCAGTAAGAAGATATGTTATCTATGTTGATATTAGAAATTTCTCCCGATGGAACAATCTTGAAGGAAATAATGACTATTTTCGGGTAAAATTATTAAAAAGTTTCTATGAGATTATAGAAAAATATTTTCCAAGAGATAAAAACTATAGAAAATTTCTGGGTGATGGGGTTCTTATCATAAAAGATTATAAGGAGGAGGAATTTGATGTGGTGCTGAATAACCTTAAAGGATTAAAAGATGAATTTGATAAAAAGAAAAAAGACTTAAGCCAAGAAGGTTTCAATTTTGATTTATTAGAATTTGGGATTGGAATGAGTGTTGGTTTTATAAATGAAATAATCTATCCAGAAGAAGAGATTTATGAGTATATTGGATATTTGCTTAATTTAACTTCTCGCTATTGCGATTTTACCAGGCCTTGTGGGATAATAATTGATTATGATTCAACAGTAAAAAAAGCAGAGAAGATTGAAACAAGTGGTTTTAGGAGAGAAAGATTAGTAGAAATAAGTGGTTTTGCGGGAAAGGAGGTTTGGTGTTCTAAGGAAGTTCGTCTTTCTCAAATTCACCCACCTACTCGCGAGGATGAAATTCATCAAATAGAGGTGCATGTGGCGGGTGTTTGTCTCAAAAGAGAAGATGAACTAAAAGTATTGGTGGGTAAACGGAATAATAAAAGAAGGCTTTATCCCGGGCTTTGGGAATGTGGGGGTGGCCAGGTTCATAGAAAAGAATATTTTGAAGAGGCTATAAAAAGGCAGTTTATGGAAGAGTTTGGTATAGTAGTTGAGCCATTAAGGGTATTAGGAGATTATAAGATAGTTGATAGAGAAAATGATGTTATTATTCCCGGGATAAAATTTTTGTGTCGTTTTGTAGATTATCTTGACGGTCAAGTAATCCTTAATAAAGCAGAATTTAGTGAGTATAGGTGGATTCTCTCTAATGAATTAGATGCCTATGAATTTATTCCAGGAATCAAAGATGACATTAGAGAAGCTATAAGGCTTTATCAAGAGATATTGGGATAGGCGCGTAGCTCAGTGGGAGAGCACTTGCTTGACGCGCAAGGGGTCAGCGGTTCAAGCCCGCTCGCGCCTAGATAAAAAATGTAAAATTCAAAACGTAAAGCGCAAAACTGTGGTAAGGATTTATAAAAAACTTAACCTCAGTTTTTAGTTTTGAGTTTTTAGTTTTGAGTTTTTTAAATGACCTTTCAGGATGTAATATTTAGTCTTCAGAAATATTGGGCTGATTATGGATGTTTAATAGCCCAACCTTATGACATTGAGGTTGGAGCTGGAACATTTAGCCCAGAAACATTCTTTCGCGTATTGGGAGAAAAACCCTGGAAGGTTGCCTATGTTCAGGCATCAAGAAGGCCAACGGATGGAAGGTATGGAGAAAATCCAAATAGGCTTTGCCATTACTATCAATTTCAAGTTATTATAAAACCAATACCAGATGATATTCAGGATGTCTACCTTGAAAGCCTAAATGCCCTTGGTGCAGAGCCTAATTTACACGATATAAGGTTTGTTGAGGATGATTGGGAATCCCCTACACTTGGTGCAGGAGGTCTGGGATGGGAGGTTTGGCTTGATGGAATGGAGATAACACAATTTACATACTTCCAGCAAATGGCATCTATCCATCTTAATCCTCCTTCTTGCGAGATAACCTATGGGCTTGAAAGGATTGCTATGTATCTTCAAGAGAAGGACAATGTTTTTAACCTTGTCTGGAATAATAGCACAACATATGGAGATGTTCATCTTGAAGGAGAGGTTCAATTTTCTAAATTTAACTTTAAAATGGCAGATCCCAATAGCCACTTTGAGCTATTTGGAATTTATGAGAAGGAATCCCTTAATTTATTAAAAAAAGGGCTTTTTCTTCCTGCCTATGACTATCTTTTAAAATGCTCACATATATTTAATATTTTAGATGCAAGGGGTTTAATAAGCGTTTCTGAAAGAAAGAGCTGCATTGAAAAAATAAGAAACCTTGCGAAGGAATGTGGCTTTCTCTATCTTGAAAAAAATGAACGAATGTGAATTTTTTGGCGTGTCTGAAGAGGGCAATTTCATCTGCAAGAAGATTCCAAGGTATAATAGGATAACAAAAGAGATATGTAAGGCACATTGCCCTGTATATGAAAAAAGATGTAGCCATCTTGTATTTTCTTTAAGAAAAGATGAGGTTTTTTCAGCACTTGGTGTTGGAGGAAGGAGGGTAGAGATAAGAATAGAAAGGGCTGTTTGTGATAAGATTAAAGAGCCAATCTTTGATATAAAAAAATGCCAAACCTGCCCTGATTTTACCGAAAAGGGAAAAGAGAAGGAAGTAGTAAAAATAGAAAAAGAGGAGGATATTGTTAAAATTGGGTTAAAGGCCCTTGTTGCAAGCCTTGGAGAAGAGAAGACAAGGGAATTCATTGAGGCTATAAAAGGGAAAAAAGAAGAGCCTAAAACAAAGGATGAGCTTGCTAAAGAAATAGAAAAATGGCTTTCTTTAGAATAAAAGGATTTAGAATTTAGAGATTTAAAACAATATTTTTATATGCTAGAATATCGCGGGTTTTATAAAGAAGAGGTATTTCATTCAATCCTTTCTCTTATGGCAGAAAGGGGTTTTCCAGACCTTTATCTTGTCCCTTATAATTATCCTATATTAAGGGATTCTAAAGACCACAACCTTTATGAAATAAATTTCTATTTTAAAGAAGAATACCCAATATTAACCCAGGAGGATATAACCAATATTGTCTCAATAATAACAAAAAAGGAGCACATTGGAAGAAGAGAGTTAGACACAAGCTATTCATTAGAAGATAAAGCATATTTTAGGGTTCATATTACATCCACCTTTGGAAACCTTGGGATAGTAATGAGAAATATTCCAGCCAAAATTCCATCCCTTTCAGACCTTTCCTTTTCTCCTGAGGTTTATGAAAGGCTTAAGATGGTATGCGACCACAAAGATGGATTGGTTCTTGTTACAGGGCCTACAGGTTCTGGAAAATCAACAACCCTTTCTGCTATGATAAAAGAGATGAGGGATACAAGGTCTCTTTCTATTGTTACTATTGAAGACCCTGTTGAGTTTGTTCATAAACCAAAAGAGGGGGAGAATGGTTTAAGTGATATTGTTATCCAGCAGCAGGTTGGGATTGATGTTCCATCATTTTATGACGGCATTGTTGCTTCTTTGAGAAAGCATCCAAATGTAATTCTGCTTGGAGAAATAAGGGGAAAAGATGAGATGGATGAGGCAATAATAGCCGCAAATACAGGACACCTTGTCTTAGCAACCCTGCATACAAGGAATGCCATACAAACTATTGAGAGAATTATAACCTTGAGGCAGAATATAAGCAAAGCTGATGCATACAAGGAAATTGCCTCTGTAATGAGGGCATTTATATCACAACAACTTACTCCAAAAATAGGGGGAGGATTTATTCCGGTATGTGAAATTCTTGCCAATACACCATATGTTGCTGATATAATTGAAAAGGGAGCAAATTTTATGGAGATGAAGGAGGCTTTGGATGGAAAAACAAGGTCTCCTGAGATAATAAGCCTCAATGAAGATTTATTCAATAGATGGCAGAGAAAGGAAATAGAGAGAAAAACAGCTCTCGGCATCTCATACAACAAGGTAGACCTTGACCTTAAAATGAGAAAATTTGGGCTTCAGGACAAAGAGAAAAAAGAAGAGGAAGAAGAGGCTTTTGGCGAAAAGGGGTTTTAATGAAAACCGTCATTATCGCCATTGATGGGCCATCAGGGGCTGGAAAAACAACAACAGCGAGATTAGTTGCAAAAAAATTAGGTTTTAATTATTGCTCCTCTGGTAGTGCGTATAGAGCTATTTGCTACCTTGGCCTATCAAAAAATATAAACCTTAATGACCCCGAGGCTATTATGAGCATCTTTAAAAAAAATGATATTATTCTAAACAATGGTTCTGTTTCATTCTGTAATAGGGATATTACAGAAAATTTAAGAAATAATGATGTTTCTTTAAATGTCTCTACTATATCAGCCTATCCCAATGTAAGGGAATATGTAACAAGGCTCATTCAAAGCCTTGCAAAAGGAAGGGGAATTGTTGTTGAGGGAAGGGATATTGGCTCAGTTGTATTTCCAGATACGGTCTTTAAATTCTTCCTTGATGCAGAGTCTTCAATAAGGAAACAAAGGAGGGATAACGAGGAGATTGAAAATAGGGATAACAAAGACAAAACAAGGGACATTGCTCCCTTTACAAGACCAAAAGATAGCCTTCTTATAAGAACAGATAGTATTTCAGAGGATGCTGTAGCAGAAAGGATAGTAGAGAAGATAGGGTTTTACAGAAGGAATATTTTTTATTCCTTTGTAAAGAGAGCCCTTTATTGCATTTTTAAGCCATATTTTAGATTATCCATCAATGGATGTGAGAATATTCCACTCACAGGTCCATTTATAATTGCCTCAAACCATTTAAGCTACCTTGATCCACCAGTAATAGGGGTCTCAATAAAAAGACATTTGCACTATTTTGCAAAAAAGGAGCTATTCTTTCCAATTTTTGGATGGATAATAAAAAACCTAAATGCCATTCCTGTGGATAGGAAGGGGTTTAATAAGGATGTAATAAAAAAGATAGTAAGAATCCTTGAGAATGGTGGGTCTATCCTTATTTTTCCAGAAGGAACAAGGGAAGGAAATAAGGCAGAAAAAGGCATAGGGCTTATTGCTTCTCTTTCTAATAAAACCATAAGAACACCTATTGTTCCTGTAAGGGTTGTCGGCACGGATAAAGCACTTGGGATTGGAGAATTTTTTATAAAGCCAAAGAAGGTAAGCATTATAATAGGAAAGCCCATTTTTCCAGAAAAATTAGACCTTAAAGACTACCAGAAAACAGCAGATTTTGTTATGGAAGAAATCAGAAGGTTTTAAGAAGGTATCAGGCATTTGGAATAACCACGACGCATCTATTACCTCCTTCGCCCTGGCTCATTGTGGTTACCCGGTGATCACTCTGGAGAAATGAATGGACAATATATCTTTCATAAGGAGGCATTGGAGGAATTACCACCTCTTCCTTTGTTGTAAATGCCTTATTTGCCGCCTCGCTTGCAGATTTTACAATGCTATCCTTTCTTCTTTTGCGATAATCGTTAATATCCAATACCAACCTTTTTTTAAGACCTGTCTTTTTGAAGAATATTGCCTGTGCAATCTCTTGAAGGGCATTAAGGCATTTTCCATCCTTTCCAATCAATAAACCTGCATCATTGCTTTTGATTACCGCGACAATATTAGCCCCTTCTTTTTGCGATAGGACATTTGCAGATATTCCCATTAAAGACAAGATTTTTTCTGTAATTGCCTGTGATGCTATTATGCTTTCATTAATATCTTCCATAATCTTAATTTTATCATAATTATCCAAAGATTGCAAGAATTTTGTCTTTTCTTTAAAATTTAATGTAACTATTCAGTATATCGTATTTTATATGTTTGGCTGTTTTAAAATTCATCCATTCTATAATAAATCCCAAATCCCAAGTTCAAATGTCAAAAAAATGTCCAATTTCCAATGTCCAATATC
>JBFMDZ010000061.1 GCA_040753555.1 bacterium | reverse complement strand
ATAGGAGTCGAAGCCCGAACGAAGTGAGGGCCGACTCAAGAGATTTTGTTAGGCTTGAAAGGAGCGGGTGCGACTTTCAAGCATTAGAAAATCATTGAGGAGACTCCTATACGACCCAAGGAAAAACAAAGTGTTATAGAAAAAACATTTTGAGAAGATAAAACAAAAGTTGGCAGATAGGAGTCGAAGCCCGAACGAAGTGAGGGCCGACTCAAGAGATTTTGTTAGGCTTGAAAGGAGCGGGTGCGACTTTCAAGCATTAGAAAATCATTGAGGAGACTCCTATACGACCCAAGGGAAAATGAGCAAGTGCGAGTGTTAACTCCTATACGACCCAAAGATAAATATAAATTGGGTATGTGTTTTTTTAGGTGTCATATATTTTGTAACTTTGATAAAGAGCTTGATTTAATTGTAAATTTTAAATTGCAAATTGTAAATTGAAGAAGGTATGGCAAAATTAGAAAATGAGGCAAAGAGGGAGGATAATATTATCCTAATCATATCAGGGGTAATTCTTTTTCTTATTTTTACTATATTTTACAAATATAACTTTGCCTCTCCCTGGACAGATTTTACAGGCATTGCTCCATATTACCTTGCTTCATGGGTTGCTGTTTCCCTTATAATTTCTTTTTTTGCCTATCTTTTACAGATAAAATTTGAGTTATTTACAAGGGTTTTAATCGTTTCTTATCTTATAGTCCTTATCTTTGTTCCATCATTATATTTTGATATCCACCTTTATAGCTGCTTTGATATATCAAAGGTTACAGGAATCTATCTCCTTACCATTGTAATTCTTTCTGTATGGATAATAAGAAGCACTTACCTTGGAAAGATTGAGTTTTCTATCCCTCCCTTAATAATCCTCCTTCCAACATCTGCCTGGTTAATTATAACCTTTATTTCAACGATATTGTCTATAAACCCCTGGATGGCATTTGTTGGGACATATAAAAGGTATGAGGGGCTCCTTGTTGTTATTGCATATCTTATATCATTTTATGCCATTCTTACATTTATTCCAAAGGAAAAGCTTTATTGGCTTTTGCTTTCTGTTGTCCTTGTTGCTGCAATAACATCTGTATATGGTGTAATTCAATTTCTTGGGCTTGACCCACTTAAATGGGAGTCATTTAGTAGATATAGAATTATTGGAACATTTGGAAATCCTGTATTTATCGCCGCATATCTCTCTATGGCTATATTTGTCTGTCTCTCTATGTATATCTTTACAGCTGAAAAAAAGGGGGTTTTAATAAAAGGAAAAAAGAAAAAAGAAGAATCCTCTTTTAAAAAACCCCTTCTTCTTTTGTTTTACGGAGGGTGCATTGTTTTTATCTATATCTGCTTCTGCTTTACAAATACAAGGGCTACATTTGTTGGATTAAGTGTTTGCACCTTGGTATTTGTTCTTTATTTCTATGGGCTTCGCTTCTTTCTTTTGTACTTTCCTGTTTTTACATCTTTTTTTGGCTTTATCTTTTACATCGTCTATCAATATCTTTCTCCATATAGCAAAATAGCCCTATTTCTGGGTGGCTTATCTTTAGGGTTTCTGTTCTTTGCTCATTTAATTATTGGAGGGTTTATAATGAAGGATATGGGTAGAGCTCATAAAATAGGTCTTCCAATCATTGGTATTGCCCTTATTGTTTTAACCATTATTTTTAATCTTGACCGTAATATCTCAGTTGCTGCAAGATTTTTTACAATGGTTACAAAAAAGCCGAAGGCTATTTCTGTGGAGAAAGAATCTGTAGAGAAAGTCCCTTTAAAGAATGAAGAGCATAGAAAATTAAACTTTGTTCAAAAGATGAGAGATAAGCTTACTGGCTCTGCAGGGTGGAGGCTGTGGATGTGGACAACGGGAGCAAGAATAATTCCAGATTACCCCTGGTTTGGAATTGGTCCAGATACCCTAGGAATAATCTTTCCTAAATACCTTGCCAAGGTTTATACAATGAAAATTGGAGGAACATTAGAGATGGAGGATAGGCTTCATAATGAAATCTTTGATACAGGGGTAAATCGGGGCATTATAGGCCTTATTATTTATTTCTGGCTTATTATTGCATTTACAATATATTGTTGGAAGGGATATCGTAAGGCAGAAGAGGGAAGGGGAATTCTTATTTTAGGGATATACACTGCCTGGCTTGCCTATTTGGTTCAAAACCAATTTAGCTTTGGAAATACACCCATTGCCTCTTTATATTGGATGCTTATGGCAATGGCTGTAAAGGAGATAGGAGGTGTTAAAAGCTTTCAATTTAATATAAACAAAAATTCACCAATTGCCTGGGCTATTTACCCTTTTGTTTTTATTTTTGCAATAGGATTCTCCATTTTTGTTATTCGTCCATACCTTGCTGATTTGCACTATAAGGATGGAACAGTGTATTTAGCCAGGGGTGATTGGAACAACGCATTTTCTAAATACAAAAAGGCAATATCCTTGAATTATAGGGAAATAAGATATTGGGAGGAGCTAAACAGGGCTTATATCAACTATGTCATAACAACAGGAAACAGGGAGGCTTTAGAAGAGGCTAAAAATGGAGCAAATACATTAAATAAGCTACTAAAGGGTATGAGCAATACAGCCTATTTTACATTGGGAATGGCGCATTTTATGGAGGGAAAGCAGGATGAGGCACTTAAATATTATAAAAAGGCAAAGGAGTGGCAGCCATTCATTGCTGATATATATAACAATATAGGGATTTTATATCTAAATATGGGAAGGCCTGACCTTGCAATCTCTGAGTTTGAACAAGCCCTTGAGATAAGGTCTGAATATTCAAGGACAACAGAGCATCTGATAAGGTTATACCTTGAAAATAATGAGATAGATAGGGCAATAGGATTTTTAACAAGGCTTTCTCGTGTTTTATATGGCGATGAGAAAAGAAAGATTCATAATTATTTGGCATGGATTTACTACAACAAAAAACAGGATTATAAAAAAAGCATAATGATGAGCCAAAATATATTGGAAATTTTTCCGCAGGATACCGATAGCCTTAGAAATATAGGGCTTTGTTATTATAGAATTGGTGATTGGATAAAGGCAAAAGAAGCATTTTTAAAGCTCTTAGAGGTTCTTCCCGATGACCCTCAAGCAAAGTCTCTCCTTTTAAGTCTTTCTGGAAGATGAGCCAAAATATTAGTTTTTCAGTTTTTTATGATGATTTATGAAATCCTTCTTTCCCTTTTAATCATTGTTCTCCCATTCTATTACGACCTTTCTATAGAGAGTAAAACAGACCTTTCAAAGCTTTTGTTTATAAATATTATAACGAGCATTCTCCTTATCCTTTGGCTATTTGATATTCTGCAATCTAAAAAAAGGCTCTATATTGGAAAAATTGGCTTTATACTTCTTGTTTCCCTTTTATCATTTGTTTTTTCTACCATTTGTTCAATTCACAAGCCCATAAGCTTTTTTGGATGTTATATGAGGTATCAAGGTTTAATGACAAATATTGTCTATTTTGTTCTATATCTATTCATTCTAAATATTGTAAAAGAAAATAGAATTTCTTTATTCATAAATTCTTGCTTAATTGGAGGTTGTGGTTCTGCTTTTTATGGAATCCTTCAAGGATTTGGAAAGGATCCATTGGGATGGTATGATTTTGGAAATAGAGTGTCTGCTTGTTTTGGAAACCCTGTTTTTCTTGCTGCATTTTTGGCTATGTTAGCACCCCTTTCATTTTCTTTGTTTATCTTTGCTAAAGATAAGAGAAAATGGCTATATCTTTTTGCATTTTTTCTTATGTTTACGGGCTTACTTTTTACAAGGACACGGGCAGGGATTGTTGCCTTTTTTTTGAGTATGGTGGTTTTGCTTTTTCTGGTAGGAAGAAAAAATGTTTTTAATGAAAAAGTAATTTATTCCCTTTTACTTCTTTTTGCAATCTTTCTCTTATCCAATTTTTCCCCAAAAACCGCAATCTTACAAAGATTTATCAGCGAGTTTCTGTATAAGCCAAATAAAGAGGTATCCCTTGCTGAGAAGCTTTCTGCTACCTCAGTTGGCGGATCGGGTGGTCTTCGTCTTTTGATGTGGAAGGGAGGGTTGAATATCATAAGGGATCATCCATTGTTTGGGATAGGACCTGAAACCTTACAATTTATCTGGCCAAGGTATGCACCCCTTAAGTATATGGTAACCACAGGTCAAGGAAGTGGCGTTGATAGGGTTCATAATGAAATTCTGGATGTTGCTATAACAAGGGGGTTATTTGGGCTTATTTGCTATATTTTTTTAATAGGATTTTTATTCTATTCTGGATGGAAATTTAAGGGAAAAGAAAGAATAATTTATCTTGGGATTTTTTCAGCAAGCCTGGCATATCTAATACAAAACCAATTTAGTTTTGCAGAGCTAGTTATTACCCCATATTTCTTTATTTTTCTAGGGATGATGGATAAAATAGCAAAGAAAGAATATTCTATTCCGATTAACAAAGGATTATTTGCAATCATCTCCCTCTCTATGGTTATTTTTATCCTTTTTTCCTCCCTAAAGCTCTATCTGGCTGATAAGGCATATTATCAAAAAGACTTGGAAAGAGCAATAAAACTCAATTCCTATGAAAGGGTATATTACGGTGCTTTGGCTGGCTTCTATATTGACAAAAAAGATTACAAAAATGCCATTGATGCTTTGAAAAAAGCAAATAAGAACATCCCCGATGAGGCAAATTTTTACAATATCCTTGGGGTTACCTTACAGAGGGAGGAATCTGCGTCGGGTATTACAAGAGAAAAAGAGGTTGTTTCTGCGTATAAAGAAGCGTTAAGGCTTAATCCCTATTTTATTGATGTCCAGATAAACCTTGGGAATTACTATATCTCTAAAGGAAGGCTTAAAGAGGCAATTACTTGCTTTAAGGAGGCATTAAAGGTTCAGCCCTGGCAGGAAGGATGGATTGAGACATTAAAAAACCTTCATCTTACATTGGGAAAGAAAGGTAATGCAATTGCTGATTTCTGTGAGCTTTTAATTATAAATCCAGATTCCTACAATATTCACAAGGCATTAGCACAGCTTTATTATGAGGATGGAAACATAGAGGGTTTTATAAAGGAATGCAAGGAAACAATAAGGGTAAATCCAGATGATATTTTAATGAGAAGAAACCTTGTTGCCATTTATATACAAAAAAAGGATTATGAAAATGCACAAAAAGAGGCAAAGGATATTCTTGCCATTTCTCCCACCGACCCTGAAACCTTAAGGCTTCTTGATTTGATAAAATCTAACCTTTCTTTGCCAAATAAAGGTAATCACCTATCTTCAAGCCTGCCATCAAGTAGATAAAGGGTTTTCTTTTCTAAAGATATACCCATTGCTTTTAACAACCTTAATTGATTTATGATAAAATCTATATTCACATCTTCATAACTAGACTTTAGGTTACGATAAGATAATTGGCTCTCTATCACCTCTCTTGATGATATCTTTCCCAATTCATACTTCTTTTGGTTCATTTGTAGTGTCTTGTGGGCTAATCCTAAATTAATCTCTAAATTTTTTAGTCTGTGCTTTAAAGAGCTTTCTTCATTATAAATTAGGGATATCTCATTTTCTATATCTTCTTTTTGTCTTTCTAATCTTTCCTTTTCCATTTCATAAGACACATAAGCCTTTTCTACCTCTTTCTTTGTTTTACTAGAATCATAAAAAGAATAGCTAACTGTAAACTTAATCGTCCACTCTCTATCAGGATATTCCTTAATAACCTGTTCAAGCTCTTTTTCCTCCTTAGATAAATATTTATCTTGTAAGATAAAAGAAATATTAGGTTTATTTTTGGTTTTAGTAAGGATAATATTGCGTTTTTGCTGAGATAGTGCAATTTCTTGCGCTTTTATCTCTAATCTGTTTTTAAGTCCCTCTTTTACGCATTCCTTTAATTCATATTTGACTTCAGGGAATAAAGGTAATTGTTCGTTAATTGCTATATCTTCTCTTTGATTGGATATTCCAATAATTCTTAGAAATTCTTTAACTGCGGATTCCTTTTGAAAAATGTATAGCCTTAATTCATCTTCATGTAATGCTAATTCTACCTCAACCTGCATTTTGTCTACCTCGCTTATTTCTCCAAGCTTAAATTTTGCCTCTGATGTCTTTAATAATTGTTTGGTAAGGCTTACCTGTTCTTTTGCCAATTCTACATTTCTATTTGCCTTATATAATGCAAAATACTTTTCAATGCATTCCAATATTAACCTTTGCTTTGCAAGCTCATAGTTTATCTGGCTTAATTGATAACCTTCATCTGCACTTTTTAATGGCAAAAGGTTTTCTAATCTTCTTCCTTTTGTTAAAGAGAGGGGTAATTCAAACGATCCCTGAATAGATGATTGGTATTTATCAGAAATTCTATCATAAGCTATTTGATTTTTTAATTCGCTATTGAATTTTATCCCATTGCTAAATACATAGCTTAAATATCCACCTACATCCCAATTATCCCTTTTAGTCTCTGTGTTTATCTCTGTTGCTATTTCCTCAAATTCAATTTTTTTTCTTGTCTTTATCTTTTCTCTTAAAAAATTAGTATCAAATCTAGGTCTATACTCTTTATAAACAACATCCCGTTCAAGCTTTTTTAGTCTTAAGTTATAATTAGACTCTTGGATTATAGTCTTATTATTCATAAGTGCAAGTTTAATGCTTTCTTTTAAATTCAAAGTATCTGCCTCTGTTTTGAAGGCAAGAAAAATAATAGCTATTATGGACCTATTCATATCTTAATACCTCTTGAGGATATATTGATGTAGCTTTTTTTGCGGGTGGAATTATTCCCCAAATAGTAAAGATATTAATAATTAAAAACGATATTATTATTCCACTAAAGGAAGGATAAATGTTGAACCTATAAAAGGAAGATAAAAAGGGTAAGAAAAATATACTTAAAATTATCCCTATATTCCATCCAATTAATCCAATTAATATTCCCTCTAAGATAAATTGAAAGAATATATCCCTTTTCTTAGCACCTATACTTCTTAATATCCCTATCTCTTTCTTTCTAATATTTACTTCAATTGAGAATATCACCCATATCCCTATACTTGCCAAGAGAAGAATGACAAAACTAATACCCATTCCTCCGATTACCCATAATTTCAATTGAGCCTTTTCCCACTCTATAAGGGGTTCTATTGAGAAAATACCAAAATCCTGACCAGGCTTTAGTTTCTTAGTTTGCATAATGTAATAAGAAACTAACAACTTTGCCCTTTTAAAATCTGAAGCAGATACCAATAGCTCTTTATAATTAGGGGCTTTTTCAATAATTGGAAGCAATATGCAATTATTTACAAATCCATCCATTGCATAATTAGGCTTTTTATTTAAAATACCAATGATTTTATATTTTGTATTTTTAATCTCAATGTAGCTATTTATTTTAGGAGAGCCTAACTCCTTATATATCTCAAAACCCATTAGACAAATCTTATTGTTATCAAAAAAGTCGTTTTTATTTAGAAACCTGCCCGATAATACCTTTAGATTTACGACCTTTTGGAAATTATCTGGAATGTATAAAAGATTAGTTAGTCTTATATCTTCCTTATATTTAGCTTCTGTATTTTCTGTTATATATCCACAAGCATCTCTAATTGAAAGAATCTCTTTAAGCTTCCCAATATCTTTATAAGACAATCCTGTTTGCTGATTGTGTATAAATATTCCAAAAATATGACCATTTAACTCTCTAAATAGGTTTTTAACAAAGGGTTTTATGCTCTCCAATGTAGAGAATGACAATAAGGTTATTCCTCCTGAAATGCTTATTGCTAAAATGAGAAATATTTTTTTAAAGGTAAATAATCTTAAAAGTTTTATATATTTAATCGGCCTCAATAATAATTCCATCTTTTATATAAAACCTTCTTCTAGCGGATTGTGCGATTTGGTTATTATGGGTTACCAAAAGTATAGTTTTACCCTCTTTGTTTAATTTAGAAAAGACTTCCATAATATCTTCTGCGGTTTTTGAATCTAAATTACCGGTTGGTTCATCGGCTAAAATAATTAGTGGATTATTGACAATTGCTCTGGCAATAGCTACCCTTTGTGCCTCCCCTCCTGACAACTCCCCTGGTTTATGATTTATCCTCCTATCTAAACCAACCTCTGAAAGTGCATTAATTGCCCTCTCTTTTGCTTCTTTGAAATTGCTTTTTGGGTTATATAAAAAGGGAAGTAAAACATTTTCTAATGCAGAAAGCCTTGGTAGAAGATTAAATGTTTGGAATACAAAGCCAATCTTTTTATTTCTTATCTCAGAGAGGGTATCATCATTAAGTTTTGATATATCAGAGGATTCTAAAAAATAAAACCCTGAACTTAATCTATCTAAACATCCAATGATATTAAGTAGGGTAGATTTTCCACTTCCCGAAGGACCCATTATGGTGATAAAATCACCATTTTCTATTTTTAGGTTAATATCCTGTAAAACCTCTATTTTGTGCTTTTCAAGTTGATATATCTTTTTTATATCCCTTAATTCTATTATCTCCATTTTTGTAGCCTTATTACTTTATCCCCCTCATTCAGTTCCTTATAAAAAATCATTACTATCTCATTTTCTTTAGATAAACCCCCTTTTATCTCTATATATTCTTCATCGCTTATCCCTGTTTGCACCCTTTGTATCCTTATTTTATCATCCTTTATTAGATAAACAATATCCCTATCCTTATCATCCTTGAATATGCAGCTAATTGGAACAGCTAATACAAGATCAGTTGGCTTACCAAGGAATTCTGTAATGTATGATGTCCTTAAATCTATTTCTTCTTTGTCTAATAATTCTATATCAACCGTAAATTGTCCTCCTTTGTCAGGGAGAAGAGAGATATTTTTAATTTTTGCATTATATACCTTATCCGCTTCAAGTTCAGATTTTAAAAATACATCTTTTGCCAATTTACATTTTTTCACATCATATTCACCTGCTTTTGTTTCTATTCTATATTGGCTTAAGTCAGCTATCTTTAAAACAGGAGCATTTTTTGAAATCAACGATTCATTTTCTACAAAGAGTTCATATATTATTCCTTCAATTGGTGATATAACCTCTGCTCTATGTGGGGAGTATTGAATTTTAAACAAGTTAAGTTTAGATAAATTTTTCTGATATTCCCTTTCTGTTTCTTTGTATTTATCAGAGATAAATTCAAATTCCTTTTTTGATATAACCCCGCTTTCAAAGAAATATTTTGCCTCCTCCTTCTCTTTTAACCTCTTTTCCATAAGCTCTCTTGTTTCTTCAGTTATTATATTTATTTCTTCTAGCTCCTTTTTCCTTTGCAATTCTGTAAGCCTATCAATCTTTATATAAGCTAAAATTTGGCCTTTCTTTACCAAATCCCCATTTTTTGACAAAAGAGAGATCTTTCCGTCTTCTTGGGTGTAGACAGGAATTATTCTTTCATACTGAATCTTTGCCGGAAGGCTAAGTTTTGACTGAATTCTTTTATACTCTACAATGGTAGGAACTACCTCCTTTGTCCTCATCTCCTGCACTATCTTAAGCCGATATAAAGAAAATGCCAATAGTACAACTACAAAAAGACCAATAATTAAAAGTAATCTTTTCATTCCCTTATTGCCTCAACAGGAGGAACAAATGCGGCTTTTATTCCCGGATAGATAAGTGCCAATAATGAAAAGCAAAAGACTAATATTATGCAAGCAATTATTATATCTAAAGATAATACAGGGCTTTTAAGGAAAACCCTTGAAAGCATAATCCCCAATCCTGCACCCATCAAAATAGGAGGCAATATAACGATTATCCCTTCCATTAAAAACTCCTTACATATATCCTCTCTTTTTGCGCCACTTGCCCTTTTTATTCCTATCTCCCTTTTCCTTGTAGAAACAAAAGAGAGAAAGGTAAAGAAGATATTGGCTATTCCCATTGTCAACCCGCCTATGCCGATTATCCCCAATAATAATGTCCATATCCTCTGAATATCCTTAAATTTACCAATTAAAAACTCATCCTTAGAAATAAAGAATATCTTATCCTTGCCATATCTTGCTTTTAAAAAAGTTTTTATCTCCCTTATTGCCCTTTCAACATCACTAACCTTTATATATATATTACCTTCATATTCATCCTTTGTGGTTAAATCATCAGACCATGTTATACCATATAATTTTAATTCTCTTTTAGTTTTTACAGGAACAAACATTGTGCCTGGGTCTTTATTTAAAAGCCAAGGATACATTATATAAAGCACCTCATGTATCTTTACTATCCCTTTAATCTTAAGGTAATATGTCCATTTTTCTATTTTAACTTCGCCATTTTGGTCAAACTCTATACGATAGGTATTTGGGTTAAAGGCAACCCTCTTTCCTGAATACTGGATGATATCCCCAACATTTGCATTGAGCTTATTGGCTATATCCTCAGTAAGAACACAAACATTTTTTCCCTCATCTTTTATCTCAATAAATCTACCCTTTTTTACCTCAAACCCCATCACCTTAGCAAATTCAGGAGAGACACCCCTATTAAATATATCTATTTTTTTCTTATTCTTCAATAAAACCAATTCATACCTACCTTCACTCATACCATGGTAGGCACATCCCAATAACCTTATAGTTGGACAGACCTGTTTTAGCCTTAATATATCTTTATAGGGTATGTACCTCCTTTGCCTAGCCTGTGGGTCATCATAATCATTACATAGATGTATTCTATTTGCTCCAAGGGCTTCTATTCCAGCACTTATCCATTCCTTAAATGTCTCCATTGTAATAAATAACCCTATAATTGAACCTGTTCCTAAAATTAAGGATAAAAAGAGTGTAGATAAAACTTTTTTATTCCAATTTCTTATATTATTTATAAGTAATTTTATAAACATTATTAAAAGGGGAGGAGGTTATTTACCCCCTCCCTTTTTTTGGCACAAGTCTATTACCATACACCTCCCACAGGCATTATTGAATAGCCTCCTTTTGAGTACAAATTTAGGTAAGGGTCATCTTCCTGACACTCATCGTGATAGTACCATTCTGAATCATAATATTTGCCCATACCTATACCTGCGGTTGCCAGATGGTTTTTGTAATCAGGGCTCGCATTCCAGCTTACCTTGCTATAACTATCTGACTTGTTCACATAAATAGCCTTATAACTTGGCCACCAATCCTCTGCCCTATAGTCTGCGAAGCCAAAGCCTGAGTCATATGTACATTTTATTGAAACATGCACTTGGTCGCATCCGCTAAACAGAAGACAACCCCCGGTTACAACAAATATACTTAACGCTTTTTTAAACATTTTTTTACCTCCTAAATTTTTTAAGATTTTTTTGATTTTTAAGGTTTTTAGGAGGGGTTATATAGGATGTAAGCGGTGAAGATAAAGGTCTATTAAGCTTGGAATTCCAAAGCATAATTTATTTCTTGGATTTACTCTCTCTCTCTCTCTCTCTGTATAGCAAACATCTTATTAAAACCCTCATGTTTTTATCTCCCTTCTTGTTCTTTCGCCCTCGGCGACAATTAGATGGGCGATTTCTTTTTGGCCCGAAGCAATCATCTGAACGATTTCCCTTCTGGTTTCTTTTAATCCTTCTTCCATCTTGGCAATCATCTCTCTTGTCAAGCTTGCTTCGGTCTTCATCTCTTCTCTACTAAGTCTTATTATTTATCAAGGCATAAACTGCCAAAGAAACACCCAATATCGTAGCCATTGTTCCTACCAGAGTCATATACATCATATACATATAGTTGCCAAAATGCCATCTTAAAATTATCCTTTCTTCAAAGTCCTTTTGTCAAGGAAAAATTTTTAACCTCGAAATGCAAAGAGACAATAAGGGTAAATCCAGATGATATTTTAATGAGAAGAAACCTTGTTGCCATTTATATACAAAAAAAGGATTATGAAAATGCACAAAAAGAGGCAAATAGTATCCTTTCCCTTTTCCCATCTGATGCTGAGACGCTTAAAATCCTTTCTTTAATACCAAAATAGCGTATGTATTTATCCAACTAAACACTTACCTTGTATGTGTGTTCAGCGGTGTTTATTTTTTAACCTTTAATTCATAAGCCCTTCTTAATGATGGAATAATACCTTCTGGTCTTAAGATTATCATAAGAACCATTGCAAATCCAAAGACAAGCATCCTATAGCTAACAAATGCCTGGCCCAGGAATATACGAAGAATCTCAGGAACTCCTACAAGAAGGACCACACCCAAAATAACCC
>JBFMDZ010000060.1 GCA_040753555.1 bacterium | reverse complement strand
CTTCTTAAGCGAAAGCGAGGGAGGATCGGTTTTAGTTTAACCTGCTGTTCTTGGGGCGTGCCCCCCAACATATATTTTCAAAGAAGCTTATTTTAGCTTTGTTATTTGGGATTGCTGAAAGAATAATAATCCTTGCTAAGATAAGCTTTTTATTTTAAAATTTGCTTTGAGATGAAGGTATGCTTTTTGGGAATGATTTTTATATTTCTTGCCTATCTAGGCTATCCCGAGGAGTATTATGAGTTTGTAGATATGTGGGGAGGGTTTGGAAAGATAGGATTCAATAATCCCTATGGAGTAACTGTAGACAATGAAGGAAATGTTTATGTTGCTGATACATTCAATCACCGCATCCAGAAATTTACCTCTAACGGTAGTTTTATAACTACATGGGGAAATCGTGAAGATAAAAATAGATACCTTTACTACCCATGGGCTATAGCTGTAGATAATGAAGGAAATATTTATGTTCTCAATGGATATTCTTACTATTCCATTGAAAAGTTTAGCTCTAATGGTAGTTTTATCGCCAAATGGGAAGGTTATTATGGAACTGAAAATGGACAGTTTAAAAATCCCCGGGGTATAGCCATAGATAATGAGAGAAATATCTATATTGCTGATACAGATAATCATCGCATCCAAAAATTTACATCGGATGGAAGCTTTACTCTCACATGGGGAAGCTATGGAAGTGAAAATGGACAGTTTAAAAATCCCCGGGGTATAGCCATAGATAATGAGAGAAATATCTATATTGCTGATACAGATAATCATCGCATCCAAAAATTTACATCGGATGGAAGCTTTACTCTCACATGGGGAAGCTATGGAAGTGAAAATGGACAGTTTAAAAATCCCCGGGGTATAGCCATAGATAATAAGGAAAATCTCTATGTTGCTGATTCAGGTAATGACTGCATCCAGAAATTCACCTCAAATGGAAGTTTTACTCTCCGATGGGGGAGTTATGGAAACTGGGAGGGAACGTTTGACAGTCCTATGAGTATTGCCACAGATAATGAAGGAAATGTTTATGTTGCTGATACAGATAATAACCGCGTTCAAAAGTTTACCTCAAATGGTAAATTTATAACAACCTGGGGGGGGTATGATACTGAAGATGCTAAAAATGGAAAGTTTAATCTCCTTTTTGGGATAGCAATAGACAATAAAATAAATCTCTATGTTGCTGATTCAGGAAATCATCGTATTCAAAAATTCACAGGGAATGGAAGCTTTACTTTCAAGTGGGGTAGTTATGGAAGGGGAAATAGGCAGTTTAACTATCCCCGTGGTATAGCCATAGATAATGAGAGAAATATCTATATTGCTGATACAGATAATCATCGCATCCAAAAATTTACATCGGATGGAAGCTTTACTCTCACATGGGGAAGCTGTGGAACTGAAAATGGACAGTTCATTTGGCCTTGTGCTATTGCCGTAGACAATAATGGAAATGTATATGTTGCTGATCCTTACAATAATCGCATCCAAAAATTTACCTCTGATGGCACCTTTATAACAAAATGGGGGAAATGGGGTTCATCTAATGGGCAGTTTCTTAGGCCAGGGGGCATCGCTGTAGACTCCTCTGGCTATGTCTATGTTGCTGATACTTACAATAATCGCATCCAAAAATTTACATCGGATGGAAGCTTTATAACCAAATGGGGGGGCATAGGGACTTCTAATGGGCAGTTTTTCTGGCCCTGTGGCATCGCTGTAGACTCCTCTGGCTATGTCTATGTTGCTGATACAGATAATCATCGCATCCAAAAATTTACCTCTGATGGCACCTTTACAACAAAATGGGGAAATAGGGGAACTTCTAATGGACAGTTTTTTAGGCCCTGGGGCATCGCTGTAGACTCCTCTGGCTATGTATATGTTGCTGATTCAGAAAATAATCGCATTCAAAAATTTAAGAAGATAGAAAAACCTTCCTCTTTATCCTCAAGAAAGATAGTGGTTTATCCCAATCCTTTTAAGCCTTTTTATAACCACACAAAGATTACATTTGATAAATTGCCAGAAAATGGTATAATTGAGATATACAACATAAAAGGAGAAATAACAAAAGAGATAAAATTTGATATAAACGATGGAGGAAGGAAAGAATGGGATGTAAAAAATGAACCACTTGCTAGTGGTGTATATATCTATCTAATTACCAATCCTGCGGGTGAAAGAATATTTGGCAAGATTGGAATAATAAAATAGGAGGTGTATAAAAAATGAAAAAGCTTATTTTGGCTTTAGTGTTTGGGGTTGCTGAAAGAATAATTCTTGCTAAGATAAGCTTTTTATTTTAAAATTTGCTTAATAAGATGAGGGTATGCTTTTTGGGAATGATTTTTGTATTTATTGCCTCTCTAGGCTATTCAGAGGAGTACTATGAGTTTGTGGGGAAATGGGGAGAATATGGCACCTCTAATGGGCAGTTTAAGTATCCTGTTGGGATAGCAATAGATCCATCAAACTATATCTATGTTGCTGATGGACGCAATTGCCGCATCCAGAAATTCACCCCGCAAGGAAGCTTTATTGCAAAATGGGGAGAATATGGCACCTCTAATGGGCAGTTTAAGTATCCATGTGGTATTGCAATAGACTCATCTGGCTATGTGTATGTTGTTGATGCAGAGAATCACTGCATTCAGAAATTCACACAAAATGGAAGCTTCACAGCAAAATGGGGGGGGGGAGGCTCTTCTAATGGGCAGTTTATTCATCCATGTGATATTGCAATAAACCCCTTTGGCTATGTCTATGTTGCTGATTTTGGCAATAGCCGCATCCAGAAATTCACACAAAATGGAGACTTTATAACAAAATGGGGGGAATATGGCACCTCTAATGGGCAGTTTATATCTCCATCCGGTGTTGCAATAGATTCATTTGGCTATGTCTATGTGGCTGATACATTTAATTGCCGCATCCAGAAATTCACACAAAATGGAGGTTTTATAACAAAATGGGGGGAATATGGCACCTCTAATGGAAACTTTAAGTCTCCATGTGATATTGCAATAGATTCATCTGATTACATTTATGTTACTGATATATGGAATTACCGCATCCAGAAATTCACAAAAGATGGAAGCTTTATAACAAAATGGGGGGAATATGGCACCTCTAATGGGCAGTTTAATCGCCTTAGTGATATTGCAATAGACTCATCTGGCTATATCTATGTTGCTGATGCAGAGAATCACCGCATCCAGAAGTTTATAAAGAGAATAGCGGCTTCTTATTTAAAAAAAGGGATTCCGGTTTACCCTAATCCCTTTAGGTCTTATCCCCCTTATAACCACACAAAGATTAAGTTTGGACATCCAACAGATGCAGAAAAAAAATTAACCAAAGAGGCAACGATTAGGATATATAATATTGCCGGGGAATTGTTAAAGACAATTATGGTTACCCCAAGTGATGGAGGATATAAAGAATGGGAGGTAAGAAATGAACCACTTGCTAGTGGTGTATATATCTATCTAATTACCAATCCTGCTGGTGAGAAAATAACGGGCAAGATTGGAATAATAAAATAGGAGGTGCATAAAAAATGAAGAAGCTTATTTTAGCTTTGCTATTTGGGGTTGCTGAAAGAATAATAATCCTTGCTAAGATAAGCTTTTTATTTTAAAATTTGCTTAATAAGATGAAGGTATGCTTTTTGGGAATGATTTTTGTATTTCTTGCCTATCTAGGCTATCCCGAGGAGTATTATGAGTTTGTGGACAAATGGGAAGAAGGGAAGGCTTCTTCTAAGGCAGAATTTAACTTTCCGTGGGGAATAGTTATAGATAAAGAGGAAACTATCTATGTTGCTGATACAAATAACCATCGTATCCAGAAATTCACATCCACAGGTATTCTTATAACCAAATGGGGAAGTTTTGGTACCTCTAGTGGTCAATTTGACTCGCCTCGTGGGATTGTAGACTCATCTGGCTATGTCTATGTGGCTGATTCAGGAAACTGTCGCATCCAAAAATTTACTCTAGAGGGAAGCTTTACAGCAAAATGGGGTACTTATGGTTCTTCCGATGGACAATTTGTGAATCCTTGTGGCATTGCAACAGACAACGAAGGAAATGTCTATGTTGCTGATTCAGGAAACTACCGCATCCAAAAGTTTACATCCAATGGTAGCTTTACCCTTAAATGGGGAACCTTTGGCACTGAAAATGGACAATTTGAATACCCGTATGGCATTGCCGTAGACAATAATGGCTATGTCTATGTGGCTGATACTTGGAACGATCGCATCCAAAAGTTCACAGAAGATGGAAGCTTTACAGCAAAATGGGGGGGGGTAGGCGCTTCTAATGGGCAGTTTGATCATCCATGTGGTGTTGCAATAGATTCATCTGGCTACATCTATGTTGCTGATACAAATAACCATCGTATCCAGAAATTCACATCTAATGGCAGCTTTACAACTAAGTGGGGGATGGTGAGTAATTATTTAGACGGTCGGTTTCAGTATCCTTACGGTATTGCCACAGACTTATCTGGCTATGTTTATGTTGCGGATACCTATAACAATCGCATTCAAAAGTTTACATCAGATGGTAGTTTTGTAGCCAAATTGGGTCCCGAAGGCTCTTTTAGCGGATGGCTTAATCCCTTTAGCATTGCCATAGACAATAATGGAAATGTCTATGTTGCTGATACAGAGAACCATCGTATCCAGAAATTCACATCTAATGGCAGCTTTACAGTTAGGTGGGGAATGTTAGGCTATCTTGATGGTCAGTTTTATTCCCCGGAGGGCATCGCCATAGACCAGGGGAGTTATGTTTATGTTGCTGATAGATTAAACCATCGCATTCAAAAGTTTACATCAGATGGTAACCTTATAACCAAGTGGGGTAGTTATGGGACCTCTAGTGGTCAGTTTATCTATCCGGTGGGTATTGCCATAGACCCTTCAGGCTATATCTATGTTGCTGATACATTTAACTATCGCATTCAAAAATTTACCCCTCAGGGAAGCTTTACAGCAAAATGGGGTACTTATGGTTCTTCCGATGGACAATTTGTGTATCCCTGTGGAATTGCAATAGACCTTTTTGGCTATGTCTATGTTGTTGATGTACTCAGGCGGGACATCCAGAAGTTTACCTCCCAAGGTAGCTTTGTAACTAAATTTGGAAGGTGGGGTTCTTTTGAAGGAGAATTCGATATGCCCTATGGCATCGCTATAGACCCCTCTGGCTATGTCTATGTTGCTGATACTTGGAACCATCGCATTCAGAAATTCACATCCACAGGAAACTTTGTAACCAGATGGGGAAGAAAGGGGTCTTTCTGTGGACAGTTTAATTCCCCTTGTGGCATCGCTATAGACCCCTCTGGCTATGTCTATGTTGCTGATACTTACAACGATCGCATCCAGAAGTTTAAAAGAATAGCCCTACCTTCTTCTGTAAGAGAAATCACTATTTTCCCTAATCCCTTTAAAGCCTATCCCCCTTATAACCATACAAAGATTACTTTTGGCGATCCAATTAACAAGGAGAAAAGATTGCCTCCTAAGGCAACAATTGATATTTACAACATTGTAGGGGAATTGATAAAAACCATAAAAGAAGAAGATGATGGAGAACTTGATGGCTTGGCTATTTGGGAGATAAAGGATATAGCAAGTGGTGTCTATATCTATGTAATTAAAGACCCCTCAGGCAATAAAGCCTTTGGAAAGATAGGGGTAATAAAATAGGAGGTGCATAAAAAATGAAAAAGCTTATCTTGGCTTTGGTATTTGGGGTTATGGGAATGGGGCATAGTGATTGGTATCCTTTAGGAGATGGAAGATTCTCTCCTGAAGGTGAAAGGCTTTGTTTAAAAAGCAGGGGAGGATTTTTTCTTCTTGAAAGGAACCTAGAAAGGGAGGAATATCTCTTAAAGACAAAGGTAAAGATTGAGGAAGGAAATAGAACCTTTATCTTTCTTTCTAATGGAGGGTATAGAATAAGCCTGGGAGAGAAGTTATTGATTGAGAAGCTAAGGGAGGATTCATTAAGGGGATACAGAGGTTCTTTTACCACCTTAGAGGAGATACCTATTTCTATCCTGGATAGTAATTGGCATAAGATTAAAATTATTAAGCATCAAAGGGGGATTGTGATTTCTCTTGATGACTATAGGGTTTCTTTAGAGGATACAAGATGGGGAGGCCAATTTATTGCCCTTGGTGTAGACAATGGAACAAAAGCTATTTTTGATAATATAGAAATTGTGTATAAGGCTAAAAAGAAAGGAATAGGTATCCTCCATAGCCCAGAGGGTAAGGACAGGTTAACCCATGAATTTATTACCTATAGGGCAACGGGGAACTATCCTATTTCCGAGACATATTGGGAAAGCTATTATAGAAATATGGTTATTGAGGGAAGTGGAGGAGAGTCACAGATTGAAGGCTATCCTGGAGAGGATGGTGAGGATCTTGATATAATTGAGGGTGAATTTTATACTACAAGCCATTTCTATAATCCTGAAACAGGATTGGGAATTACAATACCTTTGTATGGTCGGCGAGATTCATCTTTAAAGAAGGCAAAAGAGCTCTGGAATATGGCTATAGAAGACTATAGGAAGGGAAGAAAGTATGATGCCTATTATACCTTAGGAAGGATTGCCCATTTATTAGAGGATACAACATCACCAGCACATAGCCATCTTATTGTCCATAACATACCCCTTTATGAAAAGGATTATTTTGAAAATTGGTGTCCAACCCAAAAAGCCTCTGAGGCTTACTCAACAAATACAATATCCTCCCACGATAGCCTTGATGAATTCTTCAAGGAAACAGCATATTTATCCTTTGGCAAGGCAACTTTGGATATAAATGGCATCTCTGCCTCTTATGTGAACGATATGATCAATATGGTCTATGAAGCAAGCAATAGCGGGAATGGAAGATATAAAACCTATAAGATGGATAGCGAAAAGGGAACATCTGCTCAGGAATACCTTAAGAGGTGGATTCCCAAGATAATCCTTAAGCCAGAAGGAGGGTTTAGTGCTAATTATTACAACAATAAAGACCTTACCGGAACACCGGTTTTAACAAGAAACGATAAGGAGATTGACTTTGAGTGGGGAGATAGTTCACCGGATGATAGCTCAGTTCCCAAAGACATCTTCTCAGCAAGATGGACAGCAAGTATAAATATTCCCCATAATGGGAAATATACCTTTTATACCAAAACAGATGATGGTGTAAGGCTATGGATTGATAAAAATAAGAATGGAATTTGGGAAGATAGCGAATGCATTATAGATGAATGGCACGATAAGGGATGGGGAACAGGGGAATATCGTGGAAATATTGAGCTTTCTTCGGGAAGCTATAATCTAAAGATGGAGTATTATGAAAATGAAGGTAAGGCTTATGCAAGGCTTTATTGGGAAAGCGATGTAGACAACATTAGGGTAGAGAAATTAGCCAAATACCTATTTCCTGCCACCATTATGAAGGTTTCTGGCTTGATTAAGCATTTTGACAACAATAAGCCAGGCCTTGATTCTAATAACCTTGACTATATCATTGATAAATCTGGCAAATTTTTCAACACCAAGAATATTGACAAAGGGCCAATAACATATGTTTTAACCCTTAAAAACTTGGGAGACCCTGTAGAGAATGTAAAGGTAAATATTACCATCAAATATCAGATAGACAATGACTATCCAGAAGGAACAGTTACTCAAGAAAGCTTTGAGCAAAGCTTTAGTTGTCCTGGGGAAGAAAAGGAAATATCCATCCAGTTTGACCTTTCTGATGTTTCTCCTACCCCATATTATCTCTATGCCTATGGTGAGATTGAGTATTTAGGGAAGGTAAGAAAAACCTTTAGGCATATGGACTGGGTAAATGCAACCCCAATAATTGTAGAGGCAGATCCCCCTTCAATTGAGGTAGATGATAGTAATTATGAAACAGCAATTCCCCTTATTATAACAGTAGAAAGCTCGGAGACAGGAATGCCTCCTTTAAAAGATGCATTAGTTATGCTTTCTGGCTATATAAGTGCAAGCACAAAGACGGATGAAAATGGAAGAGCGACCTTTAACATTTTATTAGATAAGCAACAGGGGAATATAAATGCGAACATTTATTGTAGTGATGTTGAGGGAAACTATAAAGATTACTTCAACTTTATAATCCCCATTATTGACAAAAGACCACCCCTGATTATTGAAGGGCCAAATCCTACTCAAATTGGTGCTAATTTTGCCGAAATCTCCTGGAAAACAGATGAGTTATCCATAAACAATGAGGTTGAGTATGGCTTAACCACAAATTATGGAAGGATGGCAAGGGGGTTTTCTGGAACAACAAGCCATAGCGTAGACCTTGAGAACCTTTTACCCGAAAATACATATAACTATAGGGTAAAATCAACCGATTATGCAGGGAATACAAGGCAGGGTGAAAACCTTACCTTTACCACAATAAAGGGAACAGGCACACCTCCCTATGTTAGGGTTATCTCACCCAATGGAGGGGAGGTATTAAAGGGAGAGCAGGATATTGTCTTTATCACCGCAGATGATGAGCCTTTAACGATAACAGTTGAATTATGGAAAGGAGAAGATACACCCTGCCTTTACATTATTACTATGGAAGGGATTGGACCAGGGACAATTACTACGACCATAAAATTTGATACCCAAAGGGCTAAAAATGGAAATAATTATAGAATTAATGTTAATGCCAATGATGGAATTTATATGATGAGTGATACCTCTGACGGCGTATTCACGATTGACAACACCCCTCTTTCAACCCAGTTATTGTCCGCTTATCCAAATCCCTTTGACTCTGGTGTATGGATACCCTTTACCCTTTCCTCAGACGGGAATGTTAAGATAAAGATTTACAAAGCCTATTTTCCCTATCCATTGAGGAAAACATTAAATCTTGGTTATAAAAAAGCAGATTCTTATATTGCTCCAGGCAAGGCGGCATTTTGGGATGGAAGGGATAATGATGGAAATCAGGTATCTGGGCTTCACGGTTATTATCTTTATGTTAATGATAGTGAAATAGGAAGCAAACTCTTTACAAGACAAAGTGGTGCTTTATCTGCCACTTTTGTTTCACCAAGTAGCGCTGAGGTTGTAACTGGGATAAAAGAGATTAGATGGTCAGGCCAGGGTCTCTCGGGAAATATCTCCCTTGAATATAGTTATAATGAAGGAAACACCTGGCAAAGTATTGCAACAGTAGAGGCAAGTTCTGGGGTTTACCGATGGGATACAAAAAATGTATTAAATGGGACAAGGTATGTGGTAAGATTGGGAGATAAAGGCTATTCCTATGTTTTTACCATTAATAACAAACCCTCTACACCAAGCATAAAGATTCTTTCTCCTAAGACTAGAGATATATGGAAAGGAAGAAATAAGATAAGATGGGAAGCATCTGATCCATCTGGAATGCCTTTAAAGATAAACATCTACATTTCTGGTGATGATGGAAAAACATGGGCTACTATTGCTGAAGGAAAAGAAAATGAGGGGGTTTATGAATTGGATGCGGATCAAATGCTTGATGGTATCTATAAGATAAGGGTAGGAGCAAACAATGGAATAACTTTAAGGGAGGCTTGCTCAGAGAGATTTAAAATAGTCAAGGATATATCCAAATATTGGGGTAAAGAAAGAAAATTGAGTTCCTATGTAGATAACCTCAAACTAGCAATAGAAAGAGACAAAATATACCTACTTTGGTATGATATTTACAATAATAATTTATATTATCAAAAGAATATAGACAAAGGTTTAGGTTGGATTGATCCAATTAGTATAGGTAAGGTTTATTCTCCAGGTAGCTACAGTTCTCCTAATGCTATGGATATAGCTGTAAAGAATGGCGAGATTCATATTGTATGGTGTTCTTATCAAAAAGAAATAGGTAAAAATGTGATTAAATATAGAAGAAGTTTAGATGAGGGAATAAACTGGGATTCCGAAGTAATATTGGTAGAAGGCAAAATTAACGATTGGGGTAGGGAGCTTGAGCATCCAAGGATAACGGTTGACAAAAATAATAATGTTCATTTGGTATGGCAAGACCGTCGAGAAAGAGGCGAGCTTAGGAAGATGAGCAACATATATTACCGCTGTGGTGTTAATAAAGGAAGTATATGGGAGAATGAACAAAAACTAACCTTTTCTTCAGAAGATAAAAGGCATTGGGCTCCCCTTATTGTTTCCAATGAGGAGGGTATTCATATTAGCTGGCTTGCTGATGATTATCCATATTATCCCTTATATGTTTATTACAGAAAGAGTTCAGATTTTGGAATTACATGGAATGAACCTATCTTATTAGGGGAAAGGGACATAGATAGGTCTATATCAACAAAGGCAAATAAAACAGGAGGTGATTGTGATGAAAGCACATTAGAGCCATGGTTAGGAAGTAATCATTTTATATCTACCAATAAAAAAGAAATTTATGTTGGATGGTTGAGTCCAGGAATCCTTCGGCCTATTGTGTATAGAAAAAGCATGGATGGGGAAAATTGGGGAACTTCTACAAAGATACTTCTTGGTCCAAATGAATATATGACAAATGTAAGGATGCTTTTCATCAATAATACTATCCATCTTATTTGGGAAAGGGATGAGCTTGAAACAAAAATTACTTATATTTGTCATAAAAGAAGTAATGATGGTATATCTTGGGAAGAGGAGAAGGTTGGCATAAAGGATTGGCTTTCAAAGTGGTATCTAAATTACATCTTATCTGCAGATTATGACGATGAGAATATTTATATTTTCTGGAATGAATCTGATGGTCTTTATCACAAATCCCGACCCATCGACCCAACTCCACCATCAATTCCTCTTGTTACAGATAGCGGAAGATTCACCTCAGTTACCACCCAATTGCATATCCAGTGTGCATCAGTTGATCCAGAGACAGGGATCGCTGAATATCAATATTGCATGGGAACATCTTATGGAAAGAATGATGTCTTGGATTGGAAATCTTCTGGAACAATTACTGAGATAGTTGTAGGTGGCTTAAATCTGACCCAGGGAGGCACATATTACATTGGGGTTAAGGCAAGGAACAATGGGGGATTATGGTCTGATATAGGCTATTCTGATGGGATAACCGTAGATACCACACCTCCAAGCACACCTATTGTTGCAGATAGAGGGACATATACAAGCTTAACCCAATTGTCTGCTGATTGGTCTTCTTCTGACCTAGAGAGTGGCGTAGAATACTATTATGCGATTGGAACAAGCGAAGGAGGAACAGATACACTTGATTTCAGAGATGCAGGTAAAGCAGTAGGAGGAGGCTATGTGGGTCTTTCCTTAACCAATGACAGAACCTATTATTTTACTGTAAGGGCAATAAATGGTGCGGGTCTTTGCTCAATAGGCTATTCTGATGGAATAACCATAGATTTAACCCCACCAACCATTACAAATCCCAAGGCAATCCCAGGAACAGCAAGCCCTGGCTCTAATGTCAAATTCACTGCCTTAATAACAGATAGCCTATCTGGCATTGGCTCAGTAACCATTGATTTATCCCCAATTGGTGGCTTATCCAATCAACCAATGTCTGGCTCTGGAAATGGAACATATAGCTATACCTACACCATCCCCAATTCTGTCTCAATGGGAAAGAAGAATCTAGTAATTACCGCTTATGATATGGCAAAAAATAGCGTATCAGCCACTATTACATTAACCATAGAATCCCCTCCTTCTTCTCCAACTAATCTCCAGATCACCGAGATCAGAACAAACTCTTATTGGTGGTGGTGGTATTGGTGGTGGTGGAGATGGTGGAGGTCAATGACGAGTATGACCCTGCACTGGGATCAGAACCCTGAATCCGGCATAGCCTACTATAACATCTACAGAAATGGGGTAAAGATAGGAAGAACCTGGGGTAATTACTCTTGGTATTGGGTCTGGTATTTGCCCTATGGTGATTATAGATACACGGTTACTGTAGTAAGCAGAGAAGGTTATGAGAGTGAACAAAGTAAAGAGATAAGGATAATAAGGGAACGAAAAAACTGGTGGTATTCTAACGAGGTTTTCTCTATCTGGGGAAACAATAACTCTATTGATTTGAGACTAAAAAGGGGTGGTGGACGATGGTATGACAGATACACCTTTTATCTCTATCCCAAAGATAAACCCATTACAAATTATACAAAAGAACCAATCGGTTATAATAGAAACTCTTGGGGTTATGGAATTATAGACTCTACAAATCAAAGGTTGATAATTAGGGCATATCTCTTTGGTTATTGGTGGCGTCCAGCATACTTTAACTACAGGTATACCGCAATATCTGGCAAAACATCCTTAAATCCTTTAAAGATAGAAGAAGA
>JBFMDZ010000059.1 GCA_040753555.1 bacterium | reverse complement strand
AAAAAAATTATCATAACCCTGTGTCCGTTTGACGGATTGCCATTGCCCATAAATTACAATTGGTGAACTATTTGACTGCCATTATGAGGATGTTGGTTTGATTATTAATTTTGGAGAAAAGAGGGTTGAAGTAAAGCGAAAGGCGAGGGAATTGTCGGAATATTCATCGTTCTTATAATTTATGATGAACAAGATAAATTTAATCCTGTCAATCCTGTTCATCCTGTCAAAAATAGAACTGAATACCACCAGAACAAAATGCCGAGTTTGTGGCTCGTATGGAAGACATTCTCGATCTTTACTGTTTGCCGTATGATCCGAATATTCCAATGGTCTGCATAGATGAACAGCCACGACAGCTTATCAAGGAAACGCGAAAAACTATTCCGGCAGAACCAGGCAAACCAGCTCGCCAAGACTATGAAAATATGAACGCAATGGTACGGCAAATATATTTATGTTTACCGAGCCGCTCGGTGGATGGCAACATGTGGATGTAACAGAAAAAAAAGAGGTGTAGATTGGGCATATCAAGTTGCCACCTTCTGAACGAACATTATCCTAAAGCAGAGCGCATTCGGCTAGTAATGGATAACCTGAACACGCATAAAATAGGTTCTCTTTATGAAGCCTTTGAGCAGAGGAGGCTCGAAGTTTGGCAAAACGGCTTGAGATTCATCACACACCTAAACATGGAAACTGGTTAAATATTGCAGAGATTGAACTTAAGTGCATTAACGCAACAGTGTCTAAATCGACGGATTCCAGATATTGAGACATTGCGTAACAAAACTAAAACATGGGCATGCAGACGCAACCAAAAACAAAAGGGTATTGATTGGCAATTCACCACAGAGGATGCTCGCATAAAACTTAAGCGTCTGTACCTACAGATTCAATCTTGAAAGGGCAGTAGTAAAAAGAATAACAGAGACAAACCTTCCAACAAAATTTGGAAGCTTCAAGGTTAGTGCCTATTCCTCATTGATAGACAAAGGAATCCACCTTGCATTTGTAAAGGGTGAGGTATCTGGTAAAAAGAATGTCTTAGTAAGGGTCCATTCCCAATGCCTTACAGGTGATATATTCCATTCCTTAAGGTGTGATTGTGGTGAGCAATTAAGAAAGAGCCTTGAAATGCTAGAAAAAGAAAAGGAGGGTGTCCTTTTATATCTCATCCAGGAAGGAAGGGGGATTGGGCTTTTGGATAAGCTTAAAGCATATAGCCTTCAGGATGAAGGTATGGATACCGTAGAAGCAAACAAGGCTTTGGGATTTCCTCCTGATTTAAGGGAGTATGGGACAGGGGCACAGATATTGGTTGACCTTGGGCTTTCAAGCATAAGGCTTCTTACAAACAACCCAAGAAAGATAATTGGTCTTGAAGGGTATGGAATAAAGATAAAGGAGAGAATTCCCATTACAGGAGAGATAAACCCAAAAAATATAAACTACCTTAAGACAAAGAAGGAAAAGCTTGGACATATTTTGGAAGTATAAATTAAGTATTGCAAGAAGATTTAAAAGATACTATAATTTGACAATGCGTTCAGATGTAATGAAAAAGGGGGTAGAGAGGGCACCACATCGCTCATTGTTTAAGGCAATGGGCTATACAGATGTTGAATTACAAAAGCCCATTATTGGCATTTGTAATTCTTGGAATGAGCTTATTCCAGGTCATATCCATTTGAATAAAATTGCAGAGGCAGTAAAGGAGGGGATAAGGATTGTTGGCGGATGCCCTATGGAATTCTCAACCATTGGCATCTGCGATGGAATAGCAATGGGTCATTCTGGGATGAAATATTCCCTTCCATCCCGTGAATTGATTGCAGATTCTGTTGAGGTTATGGCATCTGCATATCCATTTGATGGCCTGGTCTGTATAACAAATTGCGATAAAATAATCCCTGGGATGTTGATGGCGATGTTGAGATTGAATATTCCATCCATTATGATAAGTGGAGGGCCAATGCTTGCAGGATACCTGGATGGAAAACCCATTGACCTTATTACAGTCTTTGAGGGTGTTGCAAAGAAGGAAAATATAGAGGAATTAGAAAACTCTGCCTGCCCTGGCTGTGGCTCTTGTGCAGGAATGTTCACAGCAAATACAATGAATTGCCTAACAGAAGGATTAGGATTAGCCCTTCCTGGCAATGGAACAATCCCTGCTGTTTCATCAAAGAGAATAAGGCTTGCAAAGGAGACAGGGATGAAAATAATGGAGCTTATAGAAAGGGATATAAAACCAAGGGATATTGCAACAAATCCTGCATTTTTAAATGCAATTTCCCTTGATATGGCATTGGGTGGCTCAACAAATACTGTCCTTCACCTTCCTGCCATTGCAAAGGAGGGAGAAATCTCTCTTGACTTAAAGGCATTTGATGAGATAAGCAGAAAAACGCCGAACCTATGCAAAATTTCTCCTGCCAGTAATCAGCATATAGAAGACCTGGATAAGGCAGGAGGGATCCCTGCTGTTTTAAAGGAGCTTTGTAAAAATGCGTTAATTGATGAATCCTGCCTTACTGTCTCGGGAAAGACAATTGGAGAAAACATAAAAGAAGCAAAAAACCTAAACCCAGATGTTATAAGAGAGATTGATAACCCATATTCAAAAGAGGGAGGTATTGCCATCCTCTATGGAAACATAGCACCCAAAGGATGCGTTGTAAAGCAATCTGCGGTTCTTCCTGAAATGCTTGTTCATTCTGGACCCGCAAGGGTATTTGACTCTGAGGAAGATGCACAAAAGGAAATATTGGATGGAAAGATAAAAAAGGGTGATTGTTTAGTTATCCGCTATGAAGGAGCAAAGGGAGGGCCTGGTATGCGTGAGATGCTAGGACCAACATCATCACTTTCTGGAATGGGGCTTGATAAATATTGTGCCTTGATTACAGACGGAAGATTCTCTGGAGGCTCAAAGGGCGCTGCAATTGGTCATATATTACCAGAGGCACAGGATGGAGGGCCAATTGCCATTGTAAAAGAGGGCGATATAATAAAAATAGACATCCCAAATAGAAGGCTTGATGTAGAAATAAGTGATAATGAGATAAAAAATAGACTTAAAGAATGGAAAAAGCCAGATTATAAGATAAAGGAGGGTTATTTATACCGCTATATAACATCTAATTTATAACCATTTTTTGCTTTAATTCTAAAACACATACAAATTCTGTGATTATTTAAGATGAACTTTGAAAACATCATCTTTTTAAAAAAAATTTGACAAATTAAGGATAAATAGTATAAATTTAGTTAAATAATTTAGGAGGAAAAATGAAATGAAGAGAATTTTGTTTGGTTTAATGATTACAGGGGTTGTTTTTGGGCAAGCAGACCATAGGCTTTCTATGAATGGAAACATTGGGTTTGGGATAAGATACATAGACATCAACAAGGATGTTGATGAATACCCAAAGGATTTCTCATATATAATGGAATTATCCTCTGTTGGAAAGCTCGATAAAAATAACATCGCCGGAATTCTAAATTTTAACTATGACAAGCTTAATAAAGCTGATGTTCAGAATGCCTATATTAGCCTTGACCTTCCATCAGGAAAGCTTGAAGGAGGCGATGTTTTATTAGACATTTCTGATTTTACAATGAAAAATAGCACAATCCGTGGAATTAAGGGAGACTGGAAAGATAGGGGGGTGTTGTTTTCTTGTGGTGTATCAAAAGAAAAGATAGAGCCAGGCTCATCTACATCTGGACAATATCGCCAATGGCTTGGATTAGCAAGGGTTTTCTCTTCTTTTAGAAATAACACTTGGGGAATAACATACCTTCAGGCAGAGGATGACCCTGCATCAGTCGGTCTTTCTAATACAAAGCCTATAATGAATAAGGTTTTGCAAGGCGATATTGTTATTCCTTTAGCAAGAGATGCTTCTTTTAAATCAAACCTCGCCTTTTCAGATTATGATAATGACAAGCAAGATAACATAGGCTCGTATAAAGATAAGGCATTTCTTGCAGGATTTTCTCTTAATTTTACCAGGCTTTCCTTTGAAGGAATATACCAATATATTGAGCCAAATTTTTATACAGCTGGAAATACAGGATGTGATGTTAATTGGGAAGGAATTAAACTTAACACAAAATACATTCCATCTGATAAACCTGTTGAATTTAATGTGAATATAAAATCTTACGATGATAACCCAAGTGATAGGGAAGCAAATACAACAAAAACAAGGATTTATGAGATAAAATCAGATATTACACCAAGGCAATTTCCCGATGTATCTATTGATTACAAAAATACGAAGGAAAAAGATAATACAATTTCTCCTTTAAGGATAGCAAATGAGTTTTCTTTCGGCATTTCTTGGGGCATAAAAGATATAGACACATCATTTGATTATAGCAGAAGCTCCTCTGACAATAAAAAAGACAATGAATACGATTCCTTGCTTTCCTCTTATTCTTTAAATGCATCTGGGCCATTAACAAAAAAGGTCTCCTTTTCTTCCTCCATTTCTTTCATCACATCTGAGGCAGGAGCAGGGGCTCAAAAGACAGAGCAGGATTCAAATTTTTATCTTTTATCCGCAAGCTTTTTTCCAACCCAATCTTTAAGGATAACCCCCTCTTATGATTATTCAAAGACAAAGGAAAAAACAAATACAATTTTAGAAGAAAATATCACATCCCTTTCCTTTGATTATTCCCTTTCTGTAAAATATCAGATAAATATGGAATATAAAAATATAGACCATAAAGAAAAGGATAATGATTATAAGGGAAATTCTATTGGAATTAAAATGTCATGCCTTTTTTAAATTTCCCTTTACAATTTAAAATCTAGTAATTTAAAATTTACAATTATGTTTATGGAGGTAAATAGAATGAAGAAATTTTTATTTCTTTTAAGCGTGCTTTCAATGAAAGTATGGGCGGAATTTGGGACACCAACCAATATTACCAATATGGTTGAAATCCTACAAAAGAAGGTAGAAGCTGCTTGGGCAGCTGAGGCAAGGGCTGTAGCCATTGCAGAGGAGGCAAGGATTGCTGAGGCTGAAATGATTGCGGATGCCCTAGCAGCTGAAGAGGCCTTAAAAGAAGCAGAGGCTTTGGCTAGGGTAACTCTGGCAGATAAGGATTATGCAGAAGCAAAGGCAAAATCAGCTGAGGCAGCGGCAAAGGCAGCTCTAGCAGCAGCCGATGCAGCAAAGGCAGCACAAGCATCTGCTTATGCAGCCCTTGAAGATGCAAAGGCTACAGAAGCAAGGGTGCAGGCAGAGCTTAATGTAGCTAAAGAGGAGCTTCTCTTTGTAAAGAAAAAGAGGGAAGAGGCTATTAGGATGGCAAAGGAATTTTATTTGCTAGGACAAAAGGCATTGGCTGATGGAAATGCCATATCTGCTACAGAATTTGGGAAAAGAGCATCTTCCCAGATGCAAATGGCAAATAAGGCAAAGGATGAAGAATTGGCAAAGGAGCTTGCCCTAAAGGAAACAGAAAGGAGGCTTAATGCCGTAATTGAGGGTGTTAAGGCAAATTTAGAGAGGCAAAAGACATCTGTTATTGTTGCAAAGGAGCAAGAATCAAGGGCAATTATGGAGGCAGAGGCAGCAAAGATAGCCGCAAGCAGGGCGCAGGAGACATTTGAAGCATCAAAGGCTACAGAGCTTAAGGTAAAGGCATTGGCAGAGGCAGCGAAAGAGGCATTTAAGTGGACAAAGGCAAAAACAGAGATTACAAAGCAAGCCCAAGCAAAGGCATTAGCTGAAGCAGAGGCAGCAAGATTTGCAGAAGAAGCGGCAAGGCTGGCTGCAAAGCAGGCAGAAGAGGAAAGAAAAGCGGCAGAGGAAATATTAAAAGAGGCAGAAAAGGCGATAAAGGGGTTTTAAACATAAAAAATAGAATATCTTAATATAAGATTGAAAGATTTTGATGTTTAAAAAATATGGTTTTATATACCTTATACCTTGCATAATCTTTGGAGAATATAAAGGAGAATTAAGGGTTCTGTATATACCCTAAATATCAAGATGGAATGAAGGTATATTTTCTGATAGGATTGTGTTTCTTTTTTTTTATTGAAAAGGGATATTCTAGTGAGTTTGAGGAAAAATTAGGCTTTGCTCCATTCTTACAGCTTCATTCAGGAAACCAAGGGGTGTCTGATGCTGACCTATTGCATATGAGCACAAACCCTGCATTCTCATTGAAATCTGATGAAGAAGGCAAGCTTGAAGAAAAGCCTAAAAAAGGAAGGATAATTGGAGCAATTATAGGAGCAGGAATTGGAGCTGGGTTTGGAGAGATGCTTTATCGTACTCCTTGGGGATTGGGGGAGGGTGGTAATGACGATCCTGGACGAATCAGATTTATGCTAGTTCCAACCATTATTGGAGGAGCAATAGGATACATTGTTGGAGAATGTTTTGATAAAAAACCTAAAAAAGGAGGAGAAAAAAATGAAAATTAAAAAGATTTTAGCAGGATTGATTTTGTTATCCTGTGTCAATGGCTATGGAGACGGGAAAGAAGACTTGGCGAAGAAATTTTGCCCTTCCTTACAGCTCCATTCAGGCGACCAAGGGATGTCCAATGCTGACCTGTTACATATGAACACAAACCCTGCATTCTCATTGAAATCTGATGAAGAAGGCAGGCTTGAGGAAAAAAGCAAAAAGGGGAGGATATATGGCACCCTTATTGGCATAGGAATTGGAGGGGGATTAGGGTATATACTTTATTTTGCAGCGGGATTGAGTAATTTAGGTAATGATCCTATTGGTGAACCACCTTCTTCTCTCATAATAATTCCTGCTGTGGTTGGAGGATTTCTTGGTTATAAAGTGGGAAACTATTTTGATAAAAAACCTAAAAAAGGAGGAGAAAAAAATGAAAATTAAAAAGATTTTAGCAGGATTGATTTTGTCATCCTGTGTCAATGGCTATGGAGACTGGAAAGAAGACTTGGCGAAGAAATTTTGCCCATCATTGCAGCTTCATTCAGGCGACCAAGGGGTTTGTCCAAAGCCGGTTGAGATTATAAGCAATGGAAGAAATGATGGCATATCTATGCCTCTAGACCAATTGAGCCTCTATGTTCGTACCTTCCAAGGAAATGAGTTGGTAGGAGATTTTTCTGCTGCTGATCCAAGGTGGGATGTTACTACTACCTATTGGCTACCTAATTTGACTTGTGAGATGTATGAAAGATTATATAAAATAGGAGGAAGGCCTCCTGGTTGTGCATCTGGTGTCTACTTTGTTTTCTTCCACTATGATTTTGGAGGCTCTGGAAGGGACTCACCAGATACCTGGTATCAAGATTGGCATAACCTAAAAGGGCTATATAATGATACAATCTATGCCCATATCTTTCCCGATGGAAATAAGGCAGTTATCCAATATTGGTTCTTCTATCCCTTCAATGACTGGGTGAATAACCATGAGGGAGACTGGGAGCATATAAATGTTGGGGTATCCTCACAAGATCCGAATACTGCAAAGATTGAGTATGTTGACTATTATTTTCATCGCTATGTTAAGAGATGTAGCAACCTCGGGGTTGACTTTTTGGTTGATGATAATACCCATCCCATAGTCTTTGTGGGAGGCCATGGAGATTGGACATTTCCTCCTACTGGAGAAAGAGGGGTTGGCGAAGGTTCGCATGGGAGCTATCCTATATTTGGCTTTTGGGATGATGCGGCAAAAATAATTGGAAATTATTATGCAGATGACTCTCCTGATGGCTCAGGCGAATTCTTAAGCTATAAGACATTTAATTTAAAAACCCTTCCAAACAAAGAAGGGGTAAATGACAAAAGTCTATATTGGATGGTGAGGAATATCCCTTGGGGACATACAAAATGCAAATCCCCTGTAGACTGGGCCAATGAGCTTCTTAAAGATCTGCTTAACAAAAATGTCGGTAATGGACCTCCAAAAGGACCAAACTTTCACGATAGCTGGAACGACACAGGTGATACAGGGTCCAATGAATACGAATGGTACCCCAAAACCCCTCCCTCTAATTCTGGCTATACCATTCCCAAGGTTGGCATAATCACAGGAAGGGTTTTTGATAAACAAACCAATAATCCCTTGGTTGGTGCAACCATAAAGGTAGGAGGAACCTATCGCACCGCAACCACGGATAATGAGGGAAGATATAAGCTTGCCCTTCCAGTGGGAAAATATAAATTGTATGCGAGCAAAAATAGATATGAGGTAAGAAGCAAGGAGGTGGTGGTAAATGAAGGGGGTGAATCCATCCTTGATTTTTCCCTTCTTATGATATATTTTACCTTCCCTGCTTCTAACATATGGATAGAAAGTCAACAGGAATTTGATAGATGGGCATTTATCAATTGCCCTGGTCTTGGTTCTGGGGTTTATTTAAAGGTAAAAAGATATGAGGTAAGGGGAAAAATTACATTTCCCAAGGAGTTTGTAGAAACACCAGAGGTATTGCAGGTTCAAACCAATGGATTATCTGGGGCAAATCCTAATAATGGCTCTACCTGGGCAGATGTAATCTCTGTTTCTAATAAAGAGGCAATTGTTAGGACATTTGTCTACTATGTGAAATATAATATTGCCGGACAAAGGGTTGATAAATACACGCCCTGTCCTCCTGGTAATGTATGGTTTAATACAACCTTGGAAGGATATAGGGAAAGTCCTGAATTATTCTCAATTTCAGGCACAGTAACCAAGGAATCTAATGGTGCTCCTGTAGAGGTAAAGGCTAGCGCAATTAAGAACAATAAAATCAGAGGTTCTACTACCACCGACAAGAATGGAAGATATAAGATTACTGGGCTTAAAGCCGGTGATTATCTTATGAGAATAGAAAAATATGGAGTAACCCTTCAAACAAAAGAAGTAGGTATAGATTCAGATGTTTCTCTTTCTTTCTTGCTGCCTGACTATATCTATGGAGGGGATAATAGCAGATACATTAGTGTTGCCTCAAGGCATGGAAGTAATTATACCTTTTATCTCTATCCCTCTGATCCAAGGTTTAAGATATATAACTGGGGCTATACAATTCATTATGCCAAGAAGGGAAGGGATGATGGAACCTATATTGACTATGCCAATAATAGATTGGTCATCAAGGTAAGGCTTGATGGAAAATGGTATCGCAAAGCAAAGTATAGGGCAACATATTATGTTTATGGAAGGATTCCTATAAATGAGCCTATCACTATATATGGAGGAAATAATAGCCTAACCCTTAATGAAGTTTCTCCAACATATGAAGTAAGGACATTCTATCTCTATCCCTCTGATCCAAGCTATAAAATATATAAATGGGATTATAGGATTCATAGGGCTTTCCTTTCAGGAAATTATGGAACTTATATTGACGAGGCTAACAATAGATTGGTGATTAAGATTCAACTAAGAGGGTTTACATTTCACTTTTGGTGGTTTAGGTGGACATTTTATGCCCATTATAATGCAACTTACTATGTCTATGGAAGAAAGGATGATTCAAAGGGAGCATTAAGCGTAATTCCAATGAATGTAGTAGAGGAGAAAAAGGACAAACCAAAGCCAAAGGTAGTTCTTCAGAAAGGGCCTGTAAGTATATTAAGTGATGAAATCAAGGTCTCAATTATGCTTAAGGATGTTGAGGATGAAATAACCGAGGCAAGGATAAATGTAGGCTTTTCTCCAGAAAAAATAAGCATAAAGGATATTCAGGCTCCAATCTTTGAGGATGAGGAAAGAACAATGTCTATCCAAGAAGAAGGGACAGAAACCAAAGGTATCTTTCTTCATTCAGAGATTGACAATAACAAAGGAGAGGCAAATATAGAGGTAGCGATTGTTCCCGATGAAGAGATATATTTTGATGTGGCAACAGAATCTACAACCATAGAAAGTAAAGGAATAGAAACATTAGAGGAAGAAGATGAGGAAAATATCGCACCCATTGCCCAGCTCATTATCAAACCAAAGGTCTCTACTCAAGGAATTAGCACAATGTCTTCTGATGAGCTTCTCTCTCTAATTTCCATTGACAAAATAGAGCTTAAGAATTCTGAGGGAAATATTCTAGAAATAGAAAAACCCGAAGCAAAACCCATAATCCCCACAAAGACAGAGCTTTTTCCATCCTTCCCAAATCCAACAAAGGATGGTTGCTGGATTCCCTTTAATCTGGCAAAGGATTCCAATATAGAGATAAATATCTTTAATATCTTGGGACAAAAAATAAGGACAATAAATGTTGGTCAAAGGAACAAAGGCTCCTATACCCAGGCAAAGGAAGGTAGTGCGATATTCTGGGACTTAAAAAATAATTCTGGACAAAATGTATCCAAGGGCTTATACTTCTATAAACTAAAGGCAGATGATTTTTCTGCCATAAAATCAATGGTTGTAAAATAATGGAAAGAGGAAAGCTAGAAAGACAAAGCTCAAGGATGTATTTAGACTATAGATATGGGTTTAAAATCCAACAAAGAAGGATAAAGGTATCTTGGGCAGATGGGACAAAATCAGCTGAGGCAGCGGCAAAGGCAGCATTAGCATCAGCCGATGCAGCAAAGGCAGCACAAGCATCTGCTTATGCAGCCCTTGAGGGTGCAAAGGCTACAGAAGCAAGGGTGCAGGCAGAGCTTAATGTAGCTAAAGAGGAGCTTCTCTTTGTAAAGAAAAAGAGGGAAGAGGCTATTAGGATGGCAAAGGAATTTTATTTGCTAGGACAAAAGGCATTGGCTGATGGAAATGCCATATCTGCTACAGAATTTGGGAAAAGAGCATCTTCCCAGATGCAAATGGCAAATAAGGCAAAGGATGAAGAATTGGCAAAGGAGCTTGCCCTAAAGGAAACAGAAAGGAGGCTTAATGCCGTAATTGAGGGTGTTAAGGCAAATTTAGAGAGGCAAAAGACATCTGTTATTGTTGCAAAGGAGCAAGAATCAAGGGCAATTATGGAGGCAGAGGCAGCAAAGATAGCCGCAAGCAGGGCGCAGGAGACATTTGAAGCATCAAAGGCTACAGAGCTTAAGGTAAAGGCATTGGCAGAGGCAGCGAAAGAGGCATTTAAGTGGACAAAGGCAAAAACAGAGATTACAAAGCAAGCCCAAGCAAAGGCATTAGCTGAAGCAGAGGCAGCAAGATTTGCAGAAGAAGCGGCAAGGCTGGCTGCAAAGCAGGCAGAAGAGGAAAGAAAAGCGGCAGAGGAAATATTAAAAGAGGCAGAAAAGGCGATAAAAGGGTTTTAATAATTTAAAAATTTAGGATTTAGAAATTTATATGAAATTAACAAAGAGGGATTTGGTTATAAAAATAGCAGAGGATACGGATGTTCCTCAAAAAACTATTAAGGATATTATAGAAAACCTTTTTCTCAAAATTTCCGATACCTTATCAAAGGGAGAGAATGTTGAGTTTAGGGGATTTGGGATATTTAAAACAAAGGAAAGGAAGAAAAGGCTGGGAAGAAACCCAAAGACAGGTAAAGCTGTTTCTATTCCAGAAAGAAGGGTTGTAATTTTTAAACCAGGAAATATATTAAAGAAAAAAATTGAAAGCAAAAAATGAGAACAGAAGACCTTTATGACAATCAAAATAAAAGAAATCGCTTCCTCTGTGATGTGTGTGGCTATGAATGGGAGGTAATGCACAAAGAGGATCTTTTAAGGAAAAATTTGTCATTAGAAGACGATATGCTAGAAGACAGTCCAACAAGATGCCCCTCTTGTGGAAATGTATGGGTTTCTGAATTATGAATGCTTATATCTGGATTCTTTTTTTTCTCTTAGTAGGTCTTGTATTTGGAGGAGGGGCTCTTTTTCTAAATTGGTTTTTAAAACCAAAAAGAGAAAGCAAGGAGGGATTTTCTTCCTATGAATGCGGAGAAAAACCTATTGGCTCTGCTTATATCCAATACGACACAAAATATTACCTCTATGGCCTTATATTTCTTATTTTTGATGTAGAGGTTGTTTTTATCCTCCCCTGGGCGTGTATATTCCGCAATTCACAGGTTCCTTCCCTTATCTTGCTTGTTGAAATGCTTATTTTCATCGCTATTCTTTTGATTGGCTTGATATACGCAGGGTTTAAAGGAGCATTGAAATGGGAGTAAAAGAGCTTACAGAGGCATTTAGAAAGGCAATGGTTGATGTCCTGGTGCCAGAGCTAAGGGAGCTTAGGCAGGAAATGAATCTGCGGTTTGAGGAAGTAAATAAAAGGTTTGAGGAAATAAATAAAAGGTTTGAGGAATTATATAGGGAAATGGATAGAAGGTTTATTGAGGTTCATAAGGAGATAAGCCTTGTAAAAGGGGAGATAAGTGCAACAAATAAGGTATTAGAAAGGATGCTGGAGAGATTAGGGCTTGCCGAAAAGGAGATAAGCCTTGTAAAAGGGGAGATAAGTGCAACAAATAAAATCTTGGAG
>JBFMDZ010000058.1 GCA_040753555.1 bacterium | reverse complement strand
AAGCCTGCCCGGATTAGCCGTAAGGTCATTAAACAGTTCTGCCTCCAGCAGGTCTATATACAAAGCATCAGTAAAGGTTGATTTAACCCATGTTGTTTTACCTGTGCCCCGTGGGCCAAATAAAAAGAAGCTTTTATCTTTGGGTGGCTTTAGTAATCTGAAATACATACTTCCATTTTACATATATTTTTGGAATTGTCAAGGAAAATTTTTAAAGAAAATTAGAAAAAATCACACATTAAATTTAAATTCAATGATATCACCATCAGATTTATGAATCACACCCGGTGCCTCAACAAAAGCCTCCAGTACCTGCTTCCTGCGAAATTTACGCACTGTAACAACAAGCCCATTATGTTCAAATGATTCCGCACCTTTTACATTTCCTTTTCTGACATAGCGGCACCACTGGGCAAGGGTATTTAACATAGGTTGATCTTGTGATTTTAGATGAGATATCTCTATCCCTGTCACCTGTGCCACTTTATCAAGAGAAACTCCGCCAGCCATTACCCAGCCATTGCTGTAAGGATGAATATAGGTGGGCAGCCTGTCGTATTCATCAAGAATTTCGCCAACGAGCTCCTCCAGGATGTCTTCTAGCGTTACCATACCCAATATTACTCCCTGGCCATCTTTTACAAGAGCAATATGCAGGCTATCGCGTATCATCTCTTCCATAACGCTGGAGATCTTTGCATTTGCATCAAAGGATTTCATAGGCCGAACAATTGCCCGAAGGTCCGGATTATTTGGATTTGCGTGTAAGGTATAAATAATATCTTTAAAATTCACATACCCTATTATTGACTGAGGGTTATTATCCTCATCACAGACAGGAAATCGTGTATGCATATCAAAATGCGCCCGCACCAATGCCTCTGCTAATGACAGCTTAAGAGGAATGACGGATATTTCGCTTGCAGGAATAATAATATTTTTAACCGGACGCGTTGAAAGCTCTGCCGCAGAATGCACAATCTTTTCTTCGCAGATACCTATTAGCCGGGATGCCCTTGCCATAGATGCAGCGGTTTTTAACTCATGGATGTTAAAAAGATCATAACCCTCCTCAGTGCCAATCTTCTCAGCCCCCTTTGCCGTAATTGATTTCACGGTCTTCTCAAGGAAAGAAACTATGGGTGAGAAGACAATATAAAGCGATCGCATAGCTGGCGATAACTTCAAGCAAACCCATTCTCTTCTTTTTAAAGCAAAGGTTTTTGGTACAAGCTCGCCAAAGATAATCGTAATGATGGTTAAGGGAATAATAAACAGGGTGAGTGCTAAAATATCTGCCAATATCTGCCCTGTATTAAAATGCTCATCAAGATAAGGCGATATAGCCTCATTACTGCCTGCACCGCCAACTGCCGCAGCAATTGCACCCACCAGAGTAATTCCGATTTGTATGACCGCAAGGCTTCCTTCAATTTTATCTTTCATAAACAAGGCATCTTGGGCTCCATACTTATTTTCCTGGGTTAGCGAGCGCAATTTTATCCGCGAAACAGACGCCAAAGCCATTTCGTAGCTGGCAAAAATCGCATTTATCACAAGCATAAGTAAAATTACAATAAGCGAATATGCAAAAATCATTTTTTACCTCATAACATAAAAATCATACATTAAACTTAAACTCAACAATATCACCATCACATACTATGTAATCCTTTCCCTCTAACATAATAAGACCTTTTTCCTTTAGATGAGCTAGAGAGCCTTGATTTTCAAGAAAATCTTTGTAAGAAACAACCGATGCCCTGATAAACCCCCTTTCTATGTCTGAATGAATCTTGCCTGCTGCTTTTAAAGCATTTGTTCCATTTTTAATGGGCCATAGCCTTACCTCATCCTTTCCAATAGTAAAAAAGGAGATTAAACCAAGGGTTGTATAGATTGTTTTTATTAAAATGGGTATGCCTAATTCTTTAATCCCTAGTTCATTGAGAAATAAGGGTCTTTCATTTTCTTCTAATTCAGATATTTCCATTTCAAACTTGGCGTTAAGAATAACACATTGTTCATTATTTATTCTCGCATACTCCTTTAATTCCTTATCTTTTCCTTCTTCATCTATATTACCTACAATAACAATGGGTTTTTCGCTTAAGAATTGATAGGAGGAAAGATGCCTTTTTTCATCGTCTGTTAACCCAATTCTTCTAATAGGAATTTCCTTAGAAAGGCTATCTTTACACCTTTCAATAAGAACCCTTTCTCTTTCCTCTTCTTGTGTCATCTTTCTTCCCTTAGGAGCTAAACTTGTTATCCTTTTCTCTGCTATTAAAAGGTCTGAAAGGATAAATTCTTGTAATATTGTCTTTATCTCTCTTATTGGTTCTATTGGTTCTTCAAAGCATCTTATAACAATAGCTATTGCATCTATGTTAGCGGAATCAAGAATTTTTGTTCCACTTTTAATGGGATGGGTATCTATAAATTCAATCTCAGAGGAAACCTTTTTTTTCTCGGGATATAGACTATGAAGACAATCAATCCTTTCGTCTAAAATTTTGACCACGCCGATATTCCTTCCCTTTGCCTTTAAGGATGTCAGGGCATTAAACAGGGTTGTTTTACCAGATGAGGAAAGACCAACAATGGCGACTTTCATATTGACAAAAAATTCTTTCTATTTCTACAATATAAAATATGTGCGGCCGTAATTTAGTGGTAGAATGCAAGCTTCCCAAGCTTGACGTCGTGGGTTCGAGTCCCATCGGCCGCTTTAATTTCGTACTTCGTATATCGTACTTCGTATCTCGTAAAAATACTATGTACAAAGGACGAAGTACGAAGGACTATGTACAATGTACTATTTATTAATGCCGAAGAAGGGAGTTGAACCCTTATGGAAGAAAATTCCGCTGGATTTTGAGTCCAGTGCGTCTGCCTATTCCGCCACTTCGGCTTTTTTATATTATAAAAGGGAGGTAAGGTAAATGGCAACAATTTATTATGAAGCCGATGCAGACTTAAGTCTGCTTAAAGGGAAAAAAGTAGCCATAATTGGCTATGGTGCCCAGGGTCATGCTCAGGCTAAAAACCTCAGGGATTCTGGAATAGAGGTTATTATAGGCAACAGGGAAGGGAAAAGTTTTGAGCAAGCAAAGGCTGATGGATTTTCTCCTGTATCGCCAGGTAAGGCGGCAGATAGCGCAGATTATATCCAGCTTTTGGTTCCTGACCAAATCGCACCAAAGGTCTATAAGGAGGATATTGAGGAAAATTTAAAGCCAGGAAAGATACTTGGATTTTCCCATGGATTCAACATCCATTTTGGTCAAATCATCCCTCCAAAGGATGTAGATGTTGTTATGATTGCTCCAAAGGGGCCTGGTGCATTTGTTAGAAAGGTATTTGAGGATGGAGGGGGTGTTCCCTGCCTTGTCGCTGTTTTCCAAAATGCATCAGGAAAAGCAAAGGATTATGCTCTGTCTTATGGAAAGGCAATAGGTGGAACAAAGGCTGGAATTATTGAGACAACATTTATGGAGGAAACAGAGACAGACCTATTTGGCGAGCAGGTTGTTTTGTGTGGTGGCGTTTCTGAGCTTATAAGGGCATCATTTGACATCCTGGTTTCAGCAGGCTATCAGCCAGAGGTTGCATACTTTGAGTGCTGTCATGAGCTAAAGCTCCTTGTTGACCTTATCCATACAAAGGGCATATCTGGAATGAGGGAGGCAATCTCTGATACAGCAAAGTATGGCGATGTAACAAGGGGAAGGGTGGTCATCAATGAGGATGTAAGGAGAACAATGACAAAGATTCTTGCCCAAATCCAGATAGGCTCTTTTGCAAAGGAGTGGATCCTTGAAAATCAAGCAGGAAGGCCTGTTTTTAATGCCCTACTTGCTGCTGATAAAAACCATCTCATAGAAAGGGTGGGAGAAAGATTAAGAAAAATGATGCCCTGGATTTCAGGAAAAACAGAATAAAAGTCTAAAGAGTCCCGGAGCTTAAAGGTAAAAGGTTGTAATTCATACACTCTCTGACCCTTTAGACTCTCTGGCTTTTAGGACTCTTTCTCTTTCTTTTCCTTTATTGCGTTTAAGGTATAGAGGAAATTTCTAAGAATTCCAGAAAGGGTATAAACAAGGTTTGTAATTGGAGCCTGGATTTGTGATATAAGTTGAGAAATAAGAACTTCCTTTGTTGGAAGGGCTGCAATTTGCTCTATATCAATTTTTTCTATCCTTTTTTTGTCAAGAAATCCATATTTTATAGACGGTTTTTTCTCCTTTTTTATAAAACCAAGCAGGGTTTTGCAAGAAATAGGGGCATCATTTGAAAAGAGAAATCCCGTTGACCCAGTAAGCCTATGAGATATAGAAATGCCTTTTTCAGAAGATGCCCTCATAAATAGCCTATTCTTTATCACAAGGTATATTGCACCTATCTTTGAAAACTCCCTCCTTAATCTTGTTATCTCCTCAACAGAGAGGCCAGATATATCTGTTAAGATAATGGTATTATTCTTTTCTATTCTTTCTTTGATTTTATCCGTTATCTCTTGTTTTAAAATATGCCCTTTTTTCATCTTTTCTTCCATATTCAATTTGCAATTTTTATTTACTCTCCTAATGCCTTCTTCATAAGCTTTGCATCTATCTTTATCCCTGGCCCCATCGTTGATGCTATAGATATGGTTTTAATATATTGCCCCTTAGCTGCTGATGGCTTTGCCTTTATAATACTTTCCATAAACGCAGAAAGATTTTGCAATAGCTTTTCCTTTTCAAAAGAGGCCTTTCCAATTAGCGAATGAACAATTCCATATTCATCACACCTATACTCAACCCTACCCTTCTTAATCTCTTGAATTGCTTTTCCTACCTCAAATGTTACTGTCCCTGATTTTGGGTTTGGCATAAGACCACGGGGACCTAAAATCTTTCCCAAGCCTCCAACAGATTTCATCATATCGGGCGTTGAAATACAAACATCAAAATCAAGAAACCCCTTTCTTATTTTCTCAACAAGGTCTTCATCGCCAACAATATCAGCTCCATTTTGGGATGCCTCAGATGCCTTTTCTCCCTTTGCAAACACAGCAATTCTTTTTGTCTTTCCCGTCCCCTGAGGCAAAACAATTGTTCCCCTAACCTGCTGGTCTGCGTGTTTAGGGTTAACGCCAAGCCTTATATGAAGCTCTACGCTCTCATCAAACTTGCATTTTGCCATTTTTTTCAAGATTTCAATCCCCTCTTCTGGTGAATAGGTTTTATCCTTCTCAAAGCCTAAATCTTCCTTTTTATCCATAAAAATAAAATTTTACCATTATCCAATTTGCTTTTGCAAGTAATTTTTGTTTTTATGTATTTATTACTCACCCTCAACTCTGTTTTTGCCCTTTTTCTTGGCTGAATACATCTGGCCTTTACTTCTACAAGCTAAAGGCAGGGGACTTCTCTGCCATTAAATCCCTTGTGGTAAGATAAGCCTTTAGTTTAACTTGCCTTTTTGATTAACCACGATATATAATGGGGTTGTGAAGAAGAAAAAATCTAGGCAGGGGTTTATCCAGGAGAAAGAGGAAAAAAAAGGGCTTATTAAGATTGTTGCCTTTAGAATATACGAGGCCTTAATAAAAAAGGAGCTTTTTCAAAACTGGCCATTTTATATTATCGTTTTTCTTGCCATACCCACTCTTTTTTTTCTAATGAAAGCAGAGCTTTCCTATCCAGATGGCCTGGGATACTTTATTTATACAAGGTCTTTGTTGCTAGACCATAACCTTTCATTTTTAAATGAATTAAAAAGTCTCTCGATAAACCCCGAAGCAAACAAATACTTCCATTATACCCAAAATGGCTATATCAGCAGCCCATTTGCCATAGGAACCCCTATTCTTTGGATTCCATTTTTTCTTTTTGCCCATATCCTAATCCTGTTTTGTAATTTTTTTAAAACAGGCTATATCATTCCAACCGACGGCAATTCATACCTTTATCTTTTTTCTGTCTCTTTAGGTAGCTGTATTTATGGAATCTTAAGCCTATTTCTATCATTAAAGCTCTGTTTAAGGCTATTTTTAATCAAAGATTCATTCCTTTCCCTTCTTGCCATTTGGCTTTCTTCCCCATTTGTCTTCTGCTTTTATTATATGCCAAATTATTCCCATCTAGCTGATAGCTTTGCAATTTCTTTATTTCTCTTAATGTGGGTTTCTTCAAAAGACAAAAATGGTCTTGTCTGGTGGTTTATCTATGGCATTTCCTTTGGCTTGCTTGTTTTAGTTAGATGGCAAAACCTCTTATTGGGAATCCTTCTTCTTATTCCACTAAGGATTCATAAGCTCTTTATCCAACATATTCTATTTGGTATTGGTTCATTCGTTGTTTTTCTTCCCCAGCTAATTGCCTGGAAGATAATCTATGGAAAATTCTTTCTTATCCCCCAGGGAGAGGGATTTATGAGATGGACAAATCCAGAAATCCTTAAATTTCTCTTTTCCTCCTGGCATGGATTATATTCCTGGACACCCATCCTTTTCTTTTCCACCATCGGTCTCTTTTTGCTTTATAAAATTGATAAAAGGCTCTTTATAGGCTTTCTTTTAATCATTCTTATTCAGCTCTATGTAAATAGCTGTGTGGCTGATTGGTGGGCAGGAATCTCATTTGGTGCAAGAAGGCTAACCGGTCTTACCCCTATTTTTATCTTAGGGCTTGCTTGTTTTCTTTGTTTCTTAAGAAAAGGAATTATTAGATATTTCCTTGTCTCTATTTGCTTCTTCTGGTCATTTACGCTAATCCTTTCTATGCTTTCCTCCCCTGACTATCTTGGGGAATACCATTCCTATTCCGAGCTTATAAAAATTCAACTACACTCCCTTTTAAACCTGAAAGAATCAGCCTTAAAACTTCTTGATTTTTCTCCTTTAGAGAAGATTAAAGAATTCAAAGCCTATAATCTTTCTTCTACAATTAAAACAATCTATTGTATCTTTGGATGCCTTTTCTTTTTGTTTTTAAAGATTGCCTATATAAAAATTTTTCGACAAAAACGGGGTATTTCAGAAGTCTAATTCTGCTGCTCTTTAACATTTTATTTTAGCAATTGAGCGATTTTGCTGATAAAATGGTTGAATTGAAGATTGTGGAGAATATTTCGTATAGGACGGTGGGGCGTGCATTAAAAAAACGAATTTCCATTTTCCGCTTTTTATTAAAACAAGAGGCCAAAGAAGATTATTAAAAATATAAGACCTATTGGAATGCCAATTTTTGCCCATTCCTTCATCCCTATTTCAAGCCTCTCTGCTGATATAATATTTGGAATATTCCCTGGAATAAGCATCCCTCCACTTACAACGAGGCTTAACAAAGATGCCTTAATCTGAAATAGGCTCATATGTGGCCCTATCTCACAGGCTGTTAGGGTTGCATTATCAAGGATACTTGAGCTTATATTGAGAAAATAGAGAATAAAGGGAGAAAGCCCAGCTACATAAAGATTGATAAAAGGGCTAAATCCCTCTCCTAAGCAAAGTAAGCCAATGATAAAGATATAAACCTTTCCTGCCCTTATAAATACCTTTCTTATCTCCTTTTTCTCCTCTTCTTTCTTTTCAATTTCTAACCCTGTCTTTCCCCTTTTATAGATAAATATTCCAAGTATTCCCAAAAGAATAATCCCTCCTAAAATATAGGTAGAAAGGAGATTAAATAGAAAGAAAAACCCTGCATTGTAGGGAGCTCCCTTTAGTTTAGATACAAGAATGGTAGAAAGTGGCTCGCCAATAGGTGTTAATGCTGCTCCAAAGCCAATAGAAAAACAGGAAATGACACAAAAGGCAATTTTTTCATTTCTTTTTATAGAGAGGTCATAGATTACTTCAACCAAGATCAAAGATGCAATAATTGCCGTGATAATTGATGAGATAGCCCCAAGAAAAACAATGAGAATAAATGGAAAGAGAATGCCTCCTCTTCTTTCTAATGCAAAAACAAAATTTTTTATTATACTTTGAAAATGATGAAATAATAAGCCTGATATAAGGCAGGCAAGGCTAATTATCATCGGCTCTTTTAAGCAATGGATGGCAAATTGGATATTAAGGCTTTCTTTTCCAAAGATTAAAAGATTAAAAATAGAAAAGAAGCCCATTATAAGAAAGAAAGCCTCAAGGTTCTTTTCTACCCTTTTATTTAAGAATGGAAGAAAAAGAACCAAGAAGAAGATTATGGCTAAAAGGATAAGATACATTAAAACTCAAAACTAAAAACGAAAAACTTAAAACTTTGGTTATATTTTATGTACATGTTTAGCTAATATTTAAAGAAAGCAATGAAAGAAAGTGTGGAAGCTCGGAAGTAAAAAAGCTTTTAGTTAGCCCTTCCGTTCTTCCGTTCTTCCGCTCTATATAGGGAGAAATGAATTTTAAACCAGCTAAACACATACTATTTTATTAAATCTTTACCACAATTTTGTTTTGACTTTTGCATTTTGAATTTATTTCACAATGTCCTTATTAAAAATAAAGGCTTCCTGTAGGCTAATATGTCCAGCTAATGTTTCTTGCTCCCTTCCATCAATAAGGATTTTAACCGGATATTGTGGAAGGTTAAATGTCAGGGTATTTACAATAGAAAATATGGTAGCAATTTCAGCAGATGAACCATCTGGATGATTTTTTGAAACTTCTCCCGATAAATCAACATAAAGCACACCATCATAGATATAAACCTCCCTTAATTTTGTGCCTTCTGGAATTGCTGAATGGAGGCTTTCTTGTGAAGGTCCCTTAAATAGCTCATCTATAATGAGCCTTGCTATAGTTTCTTCCTTTTCCCTTTTTTCAATCTCTCTTTGTTCTGGGATTAAACATTGCTCTTCACTATCGGGAAAAAATAGCTCTACCTTTATCTTATTAGATGGAGGAATAAATATCCCCTTCTCTATTTTTTTTGGAAAGAAAATAACAATAAACCCTGCGATGAGTAAAATTAGAAAGATTAGGGTTATCCATTTTTTCATCTTTCAACAAGCTTTTTTTCATATTGCTCCTTATAATTTGTGATTGCATCACATATTATGTTAACAAGGGCTTTTTTGAAACCTTCATCCTTCATCCTTGCCTCCTCAGATGCATTTGAAAGAAAGCCTGTTTCAATAAGAATAGCTGGCATCTTTGCATCACGCAAAACATAAAAAAATGCAGACTTAACACCCCTATTTTTCATAGAAAGCCCTGAACATGCCTTGTTTTGAACAAGAAGACCAAGTTCTATGCTTTCATTGATAAACTCAGTTTGGGCAATGTCTTTAAGTATGATGTTTGTTAAGCTAGATTTTTTTTCCTTAAACCTTTCTACAACCATATTCTCTGTTTCTGCCAATTCTTCTGAATATTTATCAGAGGCAATAGCGGATAAATGATAAACCTCAAATCCAGAGGCAGCTCTTGAGAATGCAGCATTTGCATGAATTGAAACAAAAAGGTCTGCCTTCTTAAAATTTGCTAATCCTGTTCTTTCAGCAAGGGGGACATAATAATCAGCATCCCTTGTTAAGATTATCTCTGTATCAGGAAGGTTCTTTTTAAGCTCCTTAGCAAGCCTTAATGCTATATCAAGAACAACATCTTTTTCTTTGACTCCACTTTTTCCAATTGCACCAGGGTCTTTTCCTCCATGGCCTGGGTCTAGGACAATCTTCTTTATTCCGTATTTTTGAAGAATGGATTTATCCTCTGGCTTTTTTTCTAAAATAGGGGTTGTTAATTCAGGGGTTATAGGTTGGGGTTTGGGATTCTCATCTTCCTTGCTTAAAGCAGGATTAGGGATATAAAGCATTGTTCCTGGTATAACAAACCTTGGGTCAATGATTTTATTAAGGGAGAGAAGGGAGGAAAGCTCTACGCCATAATTTTGGGAAACCCTCCATAGGGTTTCTCCATCCTTTAGAATATGCCAAAAACCATTATTTGTATTAGCAAGGCTTAATTTTTTTGCAATTACTATCTGGTTCTTATCAAAATCCAATTTCATATTAAACCTTTCAGCAAATGCCTTTAATAGCTCAACAGGAACATAAATCTTGGAAGATATAAGTTTTGGGCAAGATGAAAGGGTAATTTCTTTTTTATCAAGAATAGCCCTATCTTTGTTAGCCCATAAAAAGCATTTTATCCCATCCTTTTTTAAGGATGCCTCTTGAATAACAGGGTTAAAATCAAATGCTGCCTTAAAGGCAGAAGAAGCCTCTTTTAAAGAGATAAGCTCCTCTTCTTGAAGGTATGGAGCATAGACATAAAGATTAGCATCGGAATTGTAAATGAGAATCTTCTCAAAACATATGCCAAAAGAAGAGCAGAAGAGCAGAAGAGCAGAAGAGCAGAAGAGCAGAAGGGAGCGCGGAGGAAGAAGGAGGAAGGAAAAACCTTTCCTTCTGACTTCTGACTTCTGACTTCTGACTTTCTTTTTCATCTTTCTACCATAGAAAGAAAAATATCTGTCATTTCTGGGTCAAACTGAATTCCTTTTTTGCTTTTTATCTCAGCAATTGCCTCTTCCATTGTTTTTGATTGGCGATATGGTCGCTCAGCTGTCATTGCCTCCCAAGCATTTGCTAATGCAATTATCCTTGCACCTATTGGTATCTCATCACCTTTTAATCCATCTGGATAGCCTGTTCCATCATAGTTTTCATGGTGGGATCTGACAATGCTTGCTACATCAAATGGAAATTCTGCCTTTTCTACAATCTTTTCTCCAATGATTACATGTGCCCTCATTGCCTTTAATTCATCCTCATTAAGAGGACCTCCTTTCTTCCATATCTTATCAGGTATGCCAATTCTTCCTACTCCATGAAGGAGGGAGCCATATTTTATAGCCTCAATCTGAATCTTTGGAAGACCTATTTTGGATGCTAATGCTACAGCATACCTTGCCATATTCCAGGAATGACCACGAAGGTGTGGATCAATAGCCTCAACAACAGAAACTAAAGATTGAACTGTAGAAAAAAGCACACCTTCATAGATGCTTTTGGAAAGCCTAAATATTTCAAGGCAGAGATTTATTTCTCCTTGTATTTGTGAAAATATAGAGAGGTCATTTTCAGAAAATTTAGCATTTAAGCTGATAAGACCAAATATACCTTTTAAACCCATTTTATCATACAAAGGTGCAATCATAGCTTGACTTATACCCTGTATTTCAGGTAATTCATTTCTTGATAAAATAAGGGGTTTTTCTTCAGAAATAGCATAGCCAATACCTCCCTTTCCTATTTCTATTTTATTTGGAATCTCAATTGTTCCGTAGGATACTGTTTTTATAAATCCCTCCTTATCTTTTGAAAGATAGATAAAACCAGAATCTGCATTTAAAAAAGAGGTAGATGCCTCTATTATCTTAAAAAGGGCGATTTCATAATCATCCTCTTGTAGGCAAATTTTTGAAATATCATTAAGAAGCTTCTCTTTATTCATTTTCAAAGAGTAGTCTTGTCTGAAGCCGATTTATTTTCTTTCTTCTTCTTTCTTCTGAGTCAGTAATATCTTTTGTCCCTGTAAGAAGGTATTTGATTGTTTCTATCAAATCCAATGGATTAAATGGCTTTGTAATATAATCATCGGCTCCATCCATAATCCCTTCTAGTTCATCCCTTGTTGTTGTCTTTGCTGTAAGCATAATTATAGGTGTTTTGGAAAGTGTGGCATCTTTTTTTATCCTTCTACAAACCTCATTTCCATCAATCTTTGGAAGAATAAGGTCAAGGATAATAAGGGTAGGTTTATATTCCTCTGCCTTTAAAAGCCCAGACTCTCCATCGCCTGCATAAATTATTTCATATCCCTCAAGCTCAAGAATAGACTTGAGGATATGAATCATATCCTCGTCATCTTCTATAATTAGAATTTTATTCATATTTAGTATTATATCAAAGATTATATATCTTTGCAAGAAAAATTTGACTGATTGGCAATTTGTGAGGTAAAATCTTGGTGTGCTTAAGGATTCATTTGGAAGAATAATTGATTACTTAAGGGTTTCCATTACAGACCATTGTAATTTAAGGTGTATTTATTGCAAGCCATTTTTGAAAAAAGAGCATAGGGAAATGTTAAGGCTTGAGGAGATAATAGAAATAATTAAGACAGGGTATTTTCTTGGGATTAGAAAGGCAAGGATAACAGGTGGTGAGCCTTTAATAAGAAGGGGATTAAAGGATTTTTTTTATAATATTTCAAAGATAGATAATATGGAATTTTCTTTAACAACAAATGGAATTTTTCTTTCTGATTATCTTTCCCTTATCAAAGATTGTGGTATTTCAAGGATAAATATAAGCCTTTCTTCCCTTGTAAGAGAGAAATACAAAGAGATTACGGGTTTTGATGAGCTAGATAGGGTTATTAAGGGGATAGAAATGGCAAAGAAAAATGGGTTTTTTATAAAGGTAAATATGGTTTGTATGAAGGGTATAAATAATAGTGAGATTATGG
>JBFMDZ010000057.1 GCA_040753555.1 bacterium | reverse complement strand
TTATAAATAATGACCTCTTTATTACATCATCTATTTTTTCTATAAATGGAAGGAGATACCTAATCCCCTCCTCCCTCTTTTTTTCTCTTGCTATACGAACAAGAAAATCAAAGAATTCCATTTTTTCCTCTATATCTACTTGAATTATAGTTAGCTCTTTTGCTATATCCTTTATCCTTTTTCTTGGTTCGCCAATTATTTGATGAAGCTCCTTAAGCCTTTTTATATATTCTTCCCTTTTCTCTTTTAGTTTCTCTTTTAGTTCCTGGCTTTCTTCTTTCCTTATCTTTTCGCTTGCTCTTTTTATTTTACCCTCTATTTTTTTTATCTCTATTGCTATGCTTTTTATCCTTTCTGCAATGGTTGAGGCAACATCCTTGTGAATAGACCTTTTCAATATCTTTTTCTTCTTTTCCTTGTTTTTTTCTTGCTCAAGCCGTTCTATAAAGTTTTTAAATTGGGTATAGAGCCTTGCCTCTCTTAATGGCGATGGTCCATTTTCCTGCCTAAATATCTCCCTTATCTTTACCCTGTCTTTATCAACGCAGGATTTCATCTCCTGTAAGAATTTTATTGTAACCTTACATCTTGCTATCCTTTCTTTTAATTTGTCCCAGCCATCCTCCATTATCTTTGCAATCGCTATTTCATCCTTAGAGGACAAAAGGGGAACTTTGCCAATGTCTTTAAGATATACCTTTATTGGGTCTTCTATTTTTATCTCTTCCCCCATCTCTTCAAGAAAAGCCCCTTCTGACCCTATCTCTTCTGTAACCTCTATTCCATATTGCTCAGAAAGCTCCTGAAGAAGGGGATCAATCTCTTCAAGGGGAAAATCATCTGGAAGGAGAAATGTTAGCTCATCATAGGTAATCTTTCCCTGCTCCTCCCAGATTTCAACAAGCTTATTGATTATTTCTTCCTTGTGTATCTCTTTTAACATCTTAAAGCTTCAATATTTTTTGCCAATTCTTGATAGGAGGAAAGGAGATTTTCTACATTTTCCTTTCTTTTCTCTTTCTCCATTATTTCTCTTTTAAGAATTTGCATTTTTTCCTTTAGACTTTCTTCCTTTATCCTTTTTATACAAGATAAAGCCAGAACATATCTATCCTCTTTGTTATTGGTCTCCATACTTAAGGAAGAAGCCAACAAAGATGCATCTTTAGAAATGGAATTAACCAGCCTCTCTGGATGATAGCCCTCTTTTGAATAAATGGCTTCCTTAATTGCCTCAAATATCTCCCTACAATCCTTATCCTTCAACAGCTCTTTATCCTGTTCAGAAATAGCCCATACGGCAATCTCTTCATCCTCAAGCATTAAGGAAATAAGGAGTTTTTCTGCCAGACTTATCTTTTCTTTTCTTTTTGTAATGTATTCCATTGGCTTTGTATTTTTTTTCTTAATACAAGATTTAATCGTCTCCTCATCTATAAATAATGCCTCTGATACCTTTTTTATAAATAATGACCTCTTTATTACATCATCTATTTTTTCTATAAATGGAAGGAGATACCTAATCCCCTCCTCCCTCTTTTTTTCTCTTGCTATACGAACAAGAAAATCAAAGAATTCCATTTTTTCTTTTAAGGCATTCAAAAAGGCACCCTTTTTTTCCTTTAAAAGCTCTGCTGGGTCCATTTTGTCCAAAGAAATAACAAATACCTCAAAACCCTTATTTATCAAAAGGGAAACCCCCCTTTCAGCCGCAGAAATACCTGCTTTATCAGGGTCAAAGCTTACAACTACATTTTCTGCTTGTTTAATTGCAGATATATGTCCTTCTGTTAGGCTTGTTCCACAGGTTGCAACTACATTTTTAAAGCCTTCTTGATGGCACATAAGAACATCTATGTAGCCTTCTACCAAAATAACCTCGTTTTTCTCCTTAATATAGGGTATTGCCTTGTTTAATCCATAAAGAATATAGCTTTTGTTATAAATTTGTGTCTCTTTGGTATTTATATACTTTGGAAGGCTTGTATCTAAAGCCCTTGCTCCAAAGCCAACAATTCTGTTAAATCTATCAAAAATAGGAAATGTTATCCTATTTCTTGTCCAATCATAGCTTGTATCCTTTCCTTTTTGAAGAAGACCTACATCAAAAAGGTCGTTTTCAGAATAGAGTTTTTTTAAATAATTCTTTAGCCTATCCCATCCTAAAGGAGCAATCCCAAGCCTAAATTCCTCAATTACCTCTTTCTTTAAACCCCTTTCTAAAAGATAGTTTAATGCAAGTTTCCCCTCATCTTTAAAAAGGAGGCTTGAATAAAAATCTGATGCCTTTTCATTGATTTTATAAAAAACATCATATTTTTCACTGCTTTCTTCTATCTTTATATTTAATGAGCTAGCAAGTGTTTTTACAGCCTCAATAAATGAAAGATTTTCTTTTTTTTGTAAGAATGAGAATATATTTCCGCCGCTTCCACATCCAAAGCAGTAAAAAAGCTGTTTTTCTGGGTTTATAGTAAATGAAGGTGTCTTTTCCTCATGAAATGGGCATAAGCCAATAAAGTTCTTCCCCCTTTTTTTTAGGGATACATATTGACCTACCAAATCAACAAGGCTACACCTTTCATAAATTTTTTCCAAAACCTCCTCGGAAATCATAAAAAACTACATTATATATAAAAAAAAGAATTTTAGCAAGAAAAATATCTTGAAAATGATAAACATATACATTATAATAAATAATAAAGCAATGAAAGAGGGAACATTTTCTCAAAAGGCACTTGAAATATCATATAAGGCAAGATGGCTTTTTCTTACTTTTATATTGTTTGGGCTTCAATTTGTCCCTTTTCCTTCTGAAAACTGGCCAAATATTTACCTTCTCCTTGTAATCTTTTTAATCTACAATATATCAACAAGGTTTCTTAACCTTCCAGAAATCTACGAAAGGACAAGAAATATATGCTATGCGGAGACTGTGATGGATACAATATTTCTTATAGGTATTATTTACCTTACGGGGGGATACAATAGCCCATTTTGGATATTCTTTATTGTTATTATTATGTTTTCTGCAATCTATTATTCGCCAGGTAAGACCCTCCTTATAACGCTTGGAATATGCCTTCTTTATATCCTTATTTTAATTCTTTCTGGTGCTAATTTTAAAAACATAATCCCTATTCTTTGTTTAAAAATTCCTGTCCTCTTTGCAGTTTGTGGATTAAGTATATTTTCAAGTATAGAGATAAGAAGCCAGGGAGAGGAGCTTGAGATTGAAAAGGAAAAGGTTAAGCATCTGCTTAGAGCCTTTCATCATAATGTAGTGGCAATTCAAAAGAAAAATAAAGTTCTCTCTGAGGTGTATAATATCTCTTTAAAAACACAAGGAGATATTAGTCTTTCCGAGCAGCTTACCAATATTTGTAATACCACAATTTCTTTTTTAAACCTTGATATATCTGGAATATGGCTTATGGAAAAAAATGAAAGCCTTAAGCTTACTGGAGGAACAAAAAACATTCCTCCTTCTTTTCCCGAAAAAACAAGGATTGGAGAAGGTCCAATAGGAAGGACGGTTTTAAAAAAAGAGCCATTGGTTATAAATGACCTGTTAAAATGGGATCCTTCTCAATTTAAAAATGGGCCAGCTTTCTACATAGGAATTCCACTTATTGTTGATAATGAATGTCTAGGGGTATTTGTTTGTGCCTCATCATATTCAAAGGAATTCAAGGAGGAAGACTACTTAAAATTTCTTCTTCTTATTGCTTGTAGAACCTCTTTATCTATAAAAAATGCCTATCTTAACGAGGAGATAAAGAGAATGACCATTACAGATGAGCTAACTGGTCTTTATAACTACAAGTATTTCATTGAAACCCTAAAAAAGGAGATACACAAAGCAGAAAGGTTTTCTTGTAGCCTCTCTTTGCTTATGATAGATATAGATAATTTTAAAGAATTCAATGAAAAATATGGCCATCATATTGGAAATCAGATGCTTTGTGCTTTAGCCCTTAATCTTACAGGCTCTTTAAGGGAAAATGATTTCCTTGCAAGATTTGGAGAAGAGGAATTTGTTGCAATCCTTCCCTCTGCAGATAAAGGAGAGGGAATAATGGTTTCTGAAAGAATAAGAAAATGTGTAAGTGAAGCCACCCTTGTTGAGAATACAGAGCCTATTACAGTAAGTATTGGAGTTTCATCATTTCCACAGGATGGAAAGAAGTTTGACGAAATTCTTCTCTATGCAGACAGGGCTATGACAATTGCAAAGGAAAAGGGGAAAAATAGAACCATTGGATGGAAAAAGAAATAGGATTTGCCGGTAGAATATTCATCATCGCAAACCGAATAAGATGGTTTGTTCTTGTTTTAACCATCCTTGTCCTCCAGATAAAATACCCGGATTGGACAAATAAACTAAACCTTTTCCTCCCCATCATTGTCCTTACCATATATAACATTATAGCAAGAATCTTTATCTTAAAGAAAGAATGGGAAAGAATAGCTTATGCTGAAAGCACCCTGGATATAGTTTTTATAAGCTCTATTGTCTTAGGAACTGGGATAATAGAAAGCCCATTTTTTCTCTTCTTTCTATTTCCCATTATCTTTTCAGCTTGCTACTATAGACCAATCACATCCTTTGGCCTTACCCTTGCAATATCCCTTATCTATCTTTTAATTTTTCTTTTAAATAAAGGAGAATGGGTCTCTTTTCTTATAAGAATTCCTATATTCTTTGGAATCTGGACAGTCTCATTCTATATTGCCAAAGAAGTAAGATTTGCCCAGAGAGAGGTTGAATATGAAACAAGAAGGGCAGCAATGCTGCAGAAGGAGATGAAGGAAAAGCAAGAAAGAATTGAGGTCGAAAGAAGAGAGCTTGAGCAACTCTATAATATTTCCTTAAGGATAGATAGAACCCAAAGTCTAGGAGAGATGTTTTTTTCCATAATCTCTGCCTTTTCTTCATACCTTAAAACAGAAATAAATCTTATTGCAGTAATAGAGAAAAAAAGGCTAAAAGTAATTGCAGGCGATGATATTATTGGAGAATCTGAGAAGGTAAAGGAATGTATGAATGAGGTTATTTCAGAGGGAAGACCTTTGGTTTTGGAGAATATTAGCAAGGAGAAAAAAGAATCCCTTATTCCATATCAAAGAATGGGGATTGTCTCGCTCATCATTTTTCCTCTGACCATAAAAGGAGAAAGGATTGGTGTTTTAATTGGAGGATGTAAGAGGGAAAGGAGATTTGGTATTGAAGAACAGAAGTTTTCAAGAATCATAACCAGCATATCCTCCTTGATTATAGAAAATTTAAGGCTTTCAGGAGAAATAGACCGGCTTCTCATCGTAGATAAAGTAACCAGTCTCTTTAACTACTATTATTTTGAAGAGGCAATAAGAAAGGAGATAGAGAGAGTAAGGAACCTTAATGATGTATTCTCTATTTTAATCGTTAAAATAGATGGTGAGATAAAAGACCCCTCTGTTTTAGAAAGACTTGGGCTTATCCTCAATTTTCAGACCCGAAAAGAAGACCTTGTGGCAATGAAGGATGAGAAATTTTATCTCCTTATTCATAGAATAGGACAAAAAGAGGCTTTTGCTGTTTCCGATAGAATAAGAAGAGAGGTTTTAAGACAGATAAATATCCCAATAATTATTGGGAGTGCAAGCTTTCACAGCTCTATAATAAACCATACAGAGCTTCTTTCTAATGCTTTGTCTGCATTAAAAGAAGCCGAACTTAAAGAAAGTAGAATTGTTACTAAATAAGATTGGAAAAAATATCCATCGCTTTGATACAATTGGCTCTACGCAGGATTTGGCAAGAAGCCTTATTTTATCAGGTGCGAATGATGGAGAGGTTGTTATTTCTGAAATTCAATCATCTGGAAGGGGAAGGAGGGGGGACAAATGGATATCTCCAAAAGGAGGGCTTTGGTTTTCTATTATTTTATTTCCATACAACCTAAATGTAGATAGCCTTTCTTTATTTTCTTTAGGGATTTCCTTTGCAATAAGTGAGGCAATAAAGCAGGAGACAGGGCTTTTTTGCTTTACCAAATGGCCAAATGATTTATATATTAACGAAAAGAAAATTGGAGGAATCCTTATAGAAACAGATGTATCATTAAACAGGGTAAATTGGTTAATTATCGGAGTTGGGATAAATGTAAATATAGATAAAGGGCTTCTTCCAGAAAATGCAACATCCATAAAAGAGGAATTAAAAAAAGAGGTCTCTCTTGAGGATTTATTCCTTTCTATACTAAATGGTATAGATGAAATTTATCAAAATATTGATGGAATTTCAGAGCAGATTCCAATAATAAAAGAAAGATGTATTACAATAGGAAAAGAGGTGCAATTTGAAAATATCTCTGGAAGGGCGATTGATATAGACAGTCAAGGTCTTCTTGTTGTGGAGACAGAGAATGGGCTTTTTAAAATTTCTGGAATGGATTAAAAATAATTAACTATTCAGTCTATCCATATTTTACTATTTAGCCACAGATAAAACACTGATTTTGTATCCCCTATTTGTGTTCATTCGTGCTTCATTCCTGCCCATTCGCGGATTCTTTTTAATTTAAGATAAATTTACCACGAATTAAGTAAGCTTTGGCTTTCTTTACAAACTTCTTTGAAAAACTTAAAACTAAAAGGGAAGAAATGGATTTTGGATTTTGTACATGTTTAGCTTCGCTAAACAATTAAACAAAGCGATTTCTGGCTCTTTAGCATAAAGGAAGCTCAACACATATTAAGGAGCTAAACACATACCCCATATCTTTAGGTTGTAACTGTAATTTACTTAAAAAACCTTAACTTAAAGTAGTTACAAAAATATTATGCAAAAACATCTTGCTAAATTTAAGATTTTGGGTTATACTTAAAGCTATGAAGGTAAGTATGAAGGTTAAATTTGATAAGGTATTAAAAGAGGTGATTTAAATTGATTGCAACACCAACAGTTATAAGGGAAAGGTTAGAGGGAGTATTTGAAAAAAACCAGGCAGATGTCCTTGCCTCAGCCATCTTTGACAGTTATAACGAGCTTGTAAAGGCATCTGACTTTAATGAGCTTAAGGGGATTGTAAAGGAGCTTGGGGTTAGGGTAAATGATCTTGCAGTTGAGGTATCCGACCTTACCCTTGATGTAAAAGCCCTTGCCCAAGCCCAAAAGCGAACCGAGGCAAGGGTTGAGGAGTTTGCAACAGCCCAGAAAGAGCTTGCCGAAGCACAGAAAGAAACGCAAATAGAGATAAAAAAATTAACCCTGGCTATTGAAAGGACAAATGATAATGTAGGAGGCATTGGAGAGACAATGGGATATGCCCTTGAGAATGAAGCATATCGGGCATTACCCAAATATTTAAAGGAAAGAGAGGGAATAGAGATAACCGAAAGATTTGTAAGGACAGAAATAAAGGGAGAGGAAATAAACATATTTGCTATTGGAAAAAGGAATGGAAAGCCTATAATAATCGTAGGTGAGGCAGAATCAAAGATGAAGGATTTTGAGAAATTTAAACAATTAGAGAGAAAAGTAAAGGCAATAAGGAAGCAATACAAGGATGATATTGTAAGGATATTACTCACCCATTATGCACCTTCAAAGATTATCCAAAAGGCAAAAGAGGAAGGAATAATTCTTATCCAAAGCTTTGAGTGGTAAGAAGATGCTTAAGAAATTGTTCTTAATCTTAACCATATCCACCATTTCTTAGGGGAGGTAGTTGCAATAGATTGTAAAATATGATGATTTTAAATACATTAAAAGATAAAATCAAGGAGGAAAAGAAAAGAAGGACAATAACTTTACACCAACAAACAAGATATACTGTGCCCTCATAGACCCCCTTGGAGGAATTAAAGATTGGAAGGAATCACAAAAACTCCTTTCCCAAGCCACTAATGGACACATAGCCATTCCAACAAACCAGAGGATATATGTTATTGCCAACGATAAGGTTTATACCATAAAAGCCGATGAAAATAAAGGAGACATCAAAGAAATAACCACCGCAGACATTGGCTATGCCCTTCAAAATGGAGGTGGCATAATAAGGGGAAGCTCTATCTATTATTTTGGAGGAATCATAGACTTTCAGGAGGGAACATCAAGCGTAATATCAGCAAGGATAAACCCCGATGGAGAGATTACAGGTTTTAGCCCTACAATAAGCCTTCCCGAGATAACAACAAACCATTCAATAGCAAGATACAAGGATTTTGTCTATATAATTGGAGGAAAAGATAAAGAGGAAAATTTAACCAACAATCTATTACACAAGGCTTAAGTAAAAGAAAGAAGATCGGGAGGTCAGGTTTTGTTTTTGGCTCATCGCGAATTATGGTGCATTAGGATAGGGTTTAAAATGTTTGCTTAACATCTTATTAAATGGACTTTAGGATTTATGGTTTATTACTTGGTGAGAAGGTGAGTAAATACAAAATTTCGTAAAAAAATGGATTAAATACAAAATAATAGTAGACAATACAATAATTTAAAACTATACTTTTTAATAATGGAATTTCAAGATCTTTCATTACTTGAGCTTATAAAGAGGGGAGGGATAGCTATGTGGCCCCTTTTTCTTTGTTCCTTTATCCTTCTTTGGGTTGCCATAGAAAAATGGATAAATGTTTGTTTTAAAACAAGAAGGCTTAATCAAGAGGCTGAGGAATTTATCTTTAGGATAGAGGAGGTAGTCTTAAAGGGTGGAATAATGGAGGCTATCACTATATGCGAGGTTACAGGTGGTCCACTTGGAAGGATATTTAAGGCAGGCCTTCTTAAGCATGACAGGAGCAAAGAGGAATTTTTAGATACTATAAAAACAGCAGAGGATTATGAGCTTAAAGGATTTAGGAAGAATATATGGGTTCTTGCCACAATTGGAAGCATCGCACCATTCATTGGTTTGTTTGGCACAGTTGTAGGGATAATGAGGGCATTTTCAAGCATTGCGGCATCTGGTTCCTCTGGGATGAATGTTGTTGCAGCTGGTATTTCTGAGGCATTGGTTGCAACAGCAGGAGGCCTTGTTGTTGCTGTAATAGGCATTGTTTTCTATAACTTCTTTCAGATAAAGACATCAGAGCTTATTCATGAAATTCGCCTCTATTCCTTGAGGCTTATTGATATGATTGGCGATAGAAGGGGATGGTAGAAGAAAATGCAAAATGCAAAAATCAAAATGCAAAATTATGGTAAGGATTTAATAAAAAATCAAAATGCAAAATTCAAAATTGAGGTAAGGATTTATAAAAATGCAAGTGGGAGAAGAGGATAGGTTTATTGCAGAGATAAATATTACACCCCTTACAGATGTTTTTCTTGTCCTTCTTATAATCTTTATGGTTGCAACGCCATTCCTTATGTATCAAGGGATAAAGGTAAATCTTCCATCTTCAATAATGGGCGTTCCAAATCCAGAGGCAATTATTATAACAGTTGATAAAGAAAAAAATGTATTTGTTGATGAGGTAAAGGTTGAAAAAACAGGTTTAAAGGAATATCTTACCCAGAAGCTTTTACAAAAAGAGGATAAGCTTGTTATCATAAGGGGTGATCGCTCTATATATCTTGGCGATGCCGTCTCTGTTATGGACATAGCAAAACAAGCAGGTGCAGAGAGGATTGCTATTGCTACAGGAAAAGAGGATGAGAAGGATAGAGAGACAGAAATTCGTTAATACCATTTCTTCCCTTTGCAAGGAGATAAATTATAGCCTTCCTTTGTCTATTATTAAAGCCCTTATCAAAGCAAGGGAAAATGAAAAAGAAAAAAGACCAAGGGAGGTTTTATCAATTCTCATTGAAAATGCAAGGATTGCAAAAGAAAGAAACATTCCAATTTGCCAGGATACAGGCTCTGTTATTGCCTTTTTTGAGATTGGAAGGGGATTAGAGATTGATTTTGATATAAATTCTTCTGTGCAGGAGGGTGTTGGAAGGGGTTATAAGGAGGGCTATCTTAGAGCATCTATGGTCTCATCTCCTTTTGAAAGAAAAAATACAGGCGATAATACACCGGCTATTGTCCATATACATTTGATAGATGGCGAAGATTTGAAGATAACCCTTTTTGCAAAGGGAGCTGGCTCTGAGAATCAGGGAGGGTTGATGATGCTTAAGCCCTCTGATAGGGAAGATATAGAGGATATTGTTGTAGACTATGTAAAGAAAAAAGCCCCTTATTCCTGCCCTCCCATTATTGTTGGAATTGGAATTGGTGGCGATATGGAATTTGCTTGCCTTCTTTCAAAGAAGGCAATTTTAAGGGATATAGGAAGGTTTAATGAAAATTTAGCCGTTGCACAAATGGAGAAAAATCTCCTTTTAAGGATAAACAATCTTGAAATTGGGCCGGGTGGTCTTGGAGGAAAAACAACAGCCATTTCTGTTAATATAGAATTAGCACCCTGTCATATTGGAAGCCTCCCTTTGGCAATAAATATTGGATGTTATGCCACTCGGTATAAAGAAGTAGTATTATGAAGGTAAAGGTTCCAGAAGAAAGAGATGTTTTTTATAGCCTTAAAGCAGGAGATAAGGTTTTCCTTTCTGGAATAATTTATACAGCAAGGGATGAGGCACATAGACGGGGATTACCATTTGATGTTAAAGACCAGGTTATCTATTATACAGGACTAACACCGACAAAGCCTGGTAGCGTCATTGGCTCTTGTGGTCCAACAACATCAGCAAGGATGGATAAATGGACACCCCTATTGCTTTCGCTTGGATTGGCTGGAATGATTGGAAAGGGTCCAAGGTCAAGTGAAATTATAGATGCAATTAAAAAATACCAAGCGGTATATTTCGTTGCCATTGGTGGAGCTGCAGCATATTACACAAATTTTATTAGCAAAGCCGAAATTATCGCATATCCTGAACTTGGTTGTGAGGCAATCCATAGATTGGAGGTTAAGGATTTTCCAATTTATGTTGGAATTGATTCTAATGGAAAAACCATATTTTAAGATTGGCATTTTTCTTTTGATGGCATGCTTAAAGGCTTTTGCTTTAACCATTGAGCCTCGTCTGCCAAGAATAGGGGAAAGGGTGTTAATATCTGGGGAGGGCTATAAGCCAAGTGAAGACATAGCCATTAATTTTGAGAAAAAAATCTTTAAAGCAAAGGCATCCTTAAGCGGAACATTTTCAACAACATTTATTATTCAATCCCAACCAGGTGGGCAAAAGACAATAACAGCAAAGTCTAAAAGTAAGAGTGAGGCAATATCTTTTTGGATAAGGCCTGTAATGAGAGCATATCCCTTGAGGGGAAGTCGGGAGACAAGGGTTTTTATAGACGGATGGGGCTATCCATCCAGGGAGAAGGTTCAGGTTGGTATGGGATTTAATTCTTGTGTTACCTTTGTAGATGTAGAGAAAGGAGGAACATTTTCCTCATCATTTATTATTGGTAATTTTCCTTATGGTTCAAATACATTTTTTACACTTGACAGGGTTACATTTAGGGATGAGAGAATGGCTTTTTTTATGGAGCCAGACCTTAAGGTTATTCCGCAATCAGGCAAAGTTGATTCAATCATTACCCTTTCTGGCACAGGTTATAAGGTGCCTGTGAGATACGAACTAGGCGAGTGGGTTAGAATAGATTTTGGAAATTATGTAAGTATCGCTTGTGTAAGGAGTGATAAATTTGGAAGTTTTGAAATACCCTTTAAGGTTCCAATAGAGCCATCCGGAAAAGTCTCAATTCAGGCAAATGGACTTTTCTCATCCATAACAAGCAAGGTATCTTTTGAGATATTTCCAAGAATAAGGCAATTTCCTCAATCAGCCGAGCCTTTAAGACCAATGAAAATTGAGGGAGATGGATTTTCTAAATATGAGACAATAACAATAACCCTTGAAAAAAGAAGGGAGGGAACAAAAACATTAGTTCAAAGAGAAGAATTCCTTACCAGCGAGAATGGCGATTTTAGCCTTGATTTCCTTGTGGATACCCAGCCAAAGGGCATTAAGAGGGTTACAATAAAGGGAAAACTTGGTTTTTATGAAAAAAGAGACCTTGAAATAAAGCCTTGTATTGAGGTAATAGAGGCCGATAGGAAGGCAGGGACATTGACCATAAAAGGATTTGGTTTTTTGCCTTATGAAGATGTAACATTGGGTTTTGGTGGGCCAAGGTGTATTGGAAAGGTGTCTATAGATAAAGAAGGTTCTTTTTTAAAGACTTTTATTGTCAATGGAATTCAAGAAAAGGAAGAGATAATAGCTTCCAGCACAAAAAGTAATGAGGTGATAATTGTTCAGATTGAAGTTGAAGCAAAATAATAGCTGGCGGGACAAAAAGGGGATAATAAGGGTTTATTGGGAGGAGAAGAAAGAGGAGAAGAAATAGGTTGAGTAAAATTTGTCCTTGACAAAGAATAGAAATTCCCCAATTTTACTAAAACCTTTCATAGGGCTTAAATTTATGGTTATTGAAAAATATTAGAATAATCCTCCCCCTTTCCCCCTTTAGCGAAGCGAGAACTCTATTTTTATTGTGCTTT
>JBFMDZ010000056.1 GCA_040753555.1 bacterium | reverse complement strand
AGAAAGAAAAACCAATAAGTGATGTAGGAGATGAGCTTCTGAAAGAAAGAGAAAAAGGAAGAGAAAAAGATGAGAAGATAAAGGAATTACAGGGAGAGATTGAGACATTAAAGAGGGAAAAGATAAGGGAAGAGGTCTCTTTGCTTCAAAGACAAAAGGAGACCCTGCAAAGGCTAAAGGAGCAAAAGCCAAGAACAGAGATTGATGAGCTAGGAGAGCAGAAGGAAAAGATTGAGGCATTATTGAGAATAAAGCAGAAGATGGAGGATGTTGCCGCTCTTTATGAAGAGGCAAAAAAGATAAAGGATAAGAAACAAGAGGCAATTCATAGAGAAAGCCTTGAAAAACTAAAGAAGCAAGCTGATGAGCTTGAGGAATTAAGGGCACAAACAAAGGAGCTTTCATTTTTATATAAGATAAGTAGAGACTTAGCAAATATCCTTGATGAGAATGAGCTGTTTAAGGTCTCCCTTGATGGTGCAGAGGATTATTTTGGCTATTCCCTTGCAGGATATATTATCTTAAGAAAGAAAGGGTTTAAAGGTATGGTAAAAATAATGGATTTATCTTCATCTCAAAAGATATTAGGTCTTAAAAAAAGGATGTTAAACGATTGGTTAAGGTTAAATCCTATAAGGAAAAAGGGGATAAAAAGGGTTGTTGAGCTTGAGACAATGGGAGAGAAGGGAAAGGGAAAAGAAAGAATAATTTCATACCTTTCAGCACCGATTGTTGAGAAAAAGAGGGTAATTGGCGTTCTAGCCATAGCAAGCACAAAAACATCATTCTCACCTACGTCTGGAAGGATTTTATCCATATTAACAGATCAGCTCTCAATGGCTGTTGAGAGATCAAGGCTATTCTTAAAAGAGGAGGAAATGGCAATAAAGGATGAGCTAACAGGTGTCTTTAACTTTAGGTATTTTAGGTCTTCTTTGGATAAACAATTTGAGATACACAAGAATAATAACAAACCCTTCTCTTTTATAATGCTTGATTTTGATAGATTAAAATATGTAAATGATACATTTGGACACAATCAAGGGAATAGGCTTATAAAGACCATTAGCCATATAATAGAAAAGAGTGTCAGAAAGGATGATATTGTTGGAAGGTTTGGTGGAGATGAATTTGGAATATTGCTTCCAGAGACAGAGGTTAAAATAGCTTCTGAAATTGCAGAGAGGATAAGAAAAAACATTGCAAAACACAAAATGATAATGGAAGAGGTGCCATTCTCCCTTACAGCAAGCCTTGGTGTCTCCTTTTTCCCATCCGCCAGCTCTCCTGAAGGGCTTCTAAAAATTGCCGACGAATGCCTTTACAAGGCAAAGCAAGAAGGAAGAAATAGAGTGGTGGTGGGAGATTGATGTGTTTAACTCAACTTTACAAACCACCTTGCAAACTCTTGATTTTTCAAGGAGGAATTTTCTGTTATACGCAAACAAAATTGGTTTGCGAATTTTAGCCATATTCAAAGCTAAAGTTTTCAGCAAGCAAAGTGTTCAATTCTTCTTTGTAGATTATAGCCACATTTCGTATGTGTTTAGCTAATTACTTAAGCTTTTTAACAAAAATGCCGATAAATAAAGTAAATGAACAAAGATTACAACAACCTTTTAGAGGAAATAAAAACCTCTTCTTGTCCAAACTGCAAGAGACTTTTAAGGTACGTGTTTAGCTAATATTTAAAGAAAGCAATGAAATAAGTGAGAAGTAAGAAGTAAAAGAATGAAGAATTAAGACAAAGGTTTAATAAGAAACATTTACTTCCCACTTCCTACTTCTATATAAGGTGAATGAATTATAAAGCACTTGAACACATACCATTTTATTATAAATAATATATCGGCAATTTTTAAGCTATTCTTAAGAAAAATTTTTTTCAAAGTAACGAAACTACCCATACACACACTGATATTGCCAAAAAATAAATAAATAATCCTTGACAAAAAAGGAAGTTTAGTGTATAAATTATTAAAATTTAATAATTAGGAGGTGAGATAGGTGACAAAACAAGACCTGGTGAACAAGGTAGCAGCGATAGGGCTAACAAAGAAACAAGCTGCCGAGGCAATTGATGCCGTAACAGAAGGAATTGCTGGGGCATTAAAGAAGGGAGATAAGGTTCAGCTTATCGGTTTTGGAAGTTTCTCTGTTAGAAAAAGGGCAGCAAGGACAGGAAGAAATCCTCGCACAGGGGCAGAGATAAAGCTTCCTGCAAGAAAGGTTCCCGTCTTTAAGCCAGGAGAGGCATTAAAGAAGGCGATTAAGTGAGAGGAGAAGGAAAGGGGCAATCAATTTTTATTAAAGGTTGCCCTTTTCTTATTTTTTTATGGAAAATAAGCTATTTTGGACAATAAAAGAGGCAAGCTTTATTTTAGAAATAGAACCCTATGTTTTAAGATATTGGGAATCCTGTTTTAAGGAGATAAAACCAGAAAGGACAAAAACTGGACATAGAAGGTATAGAAAGGAGGATATTGATCTCCTTAAGAAGATAAAGAGCCTGCTATACGAACAAAGATTTACAATAGATGGCGTAAAAAAATACCTAAAATCAAAAGAAAAAGAGACCCCTAATTTTATAACAGAAGTAAAACAGGAGCTAAAAGAGCTTTTAAATATATTAAAGTAATAAAACCCGGGGCGTGGCGCAGCCTGGCTAGCGCACCAGCATGGGGGGCTGGGGGTCGGCCGTTCGAATCGGCTCGCCCCGATTAAATATGAATCCAAAGGAGGTTTTAAAAATAGAGGGAGAGGCAATTCTTTCTCTTATTGAGAGGATTGATAGCTCATTCAATAAAGCAATTAAGCTTATTTTAAATTGCAAGGGAAGGGTTATTGTAAGCGGCGTTGGAAAATCTGGGCTAATAGCAGGAAAAATTGCCTCAACCCTTTCATCAACAGGAACACCTGCATTCTTTCTCCATCCAACAGAGGGTATGCATGGAGACATTGGAATGATAACAAAGGATGACCTTTTTATCATTGTCTCAAATTCAGGCTCAACTGATGAGATAAACAGGCTTATTCCAAGCATAAAGAGGTTAAAGATAAAGATTATTGCCCTATGTGGAAAAAAGGGCTCTTTTTTAGGAAAAAATGCAGATGTTTTTATAGATGTCTCTGTCCAAAAGGAGGCTTGTCCATTTGGATTTGTCCCAACATCTTCAACAACAGCGGCTCTTGCTATGGGAGATGCTTTAGCTATTGCAGTTTTAGAGAAAAAAGGCTTAACAGAAGATGAATTTAGTCTCCTTCACCCAGGGGGAAGTTTAGGAAGAAGGCTTTTGCTCAAGGTTTCCCATATTATGCATAAGAAAGATGAGATTCCCATTGTAAATAGAGATGCAGGTATAAAAGAAGCAATTATTGAAATGACAAAAAAGAGGCTTGGGATGACCATTGTTGTTGATGCCTTTCAAAAGGTTTGTGGGATAATTACAGATGGAGACCTAAGAAGGCATTTTGAAAAAGATATATTTTCTCTTAAAGCAGGCGATATTATGACAAAAAACCCAAAGACAATAGAAAGGGATGCTTTGGCAATCAAGGCATTACAAACTATGGAGGATTTTTCAATAACATCTTTGATTGTTGAAAACAAAGAAAACAAGGCAATTGGTGTTATCCATATCCACGATATTATTAAGGCAGGGATTTAAAAAATTATAATCTATTTTATATAACATTTTTGTAGGTTTTACTGTTGAAAACTGTGCCATTTCTTTATCCTAGAAACAGCCTCTTTTATTCTTTCATCAGGGCTTGCTACTGAAAATCTTATAAACCCTTCACCATATTTGCCAAAGCCAATGCCAGGGGTTGCAACAACGCCTGTATCTTTTAAAAGTTTCTCTGAAAAATCAAGGGAAGGGCCTTTAATAGAAGCCCAAAGATAAAATGTTGCCTTTGGCATATCTACCTTAAATCCGCAAGAAGAAAGACCATCTGTTAATATATCCAGCCTTCTTTTATAAACTTTCCTCATTTCATCAACAAAGCCTTCATTCTTTAAGGCAGATATTCCAGCATATTGAATTGCTCCAAATATCCCAGAATCAAGGTTTGTCTTAAGGTCAAGGAGGGATTTTATAATATCCCTGTTCCCTACGCAAAAACCAAGCCTCCATCCTGCCATATTGTATGTCTTTGAGAATGAATGAAATTCAATACCAACATCCATTCCTCCATCTATCTGTAAAAGGCTTGGAGGCTTTTCATCAAAATAAACCTCTGAATATGCAAGATCAAATAGGATAATTATATTGTTTTTCCTGGCAAAGTGGACAAGGTCTTTTAAAAAATCCAGAGAGCAAGTAGCACCTGTTGGATTATTTGGGTAATTAAGAAAAAATGCCTTGCATCCATTTGGATCAATATTATCCAGGTCTGGTAAAAATCCATTTTTGGAAAGCAATGGAACAATCCTTGGAATACCGCCAGAAAGGATCGTTGCTGATTTATAAACAGGGTATCCTGGATCTGGTGTAAGGACATAATCGCAGGGGTTGATTATGGAAAATAGGATATGGGCAATTCCCTCCTTTGAGCCAAGCAATGGCAATATCTCTTTATCAGGGTTAAGGTCTACATCAAATCTTTTTTTATACCATGAGGCAATTTCACATCTTAAGGAAGAATAGCCACTATACGGAGGGTATTGATGGGTAATTGGGTTATCTATTGCATTTTTTAAAGCAGAAATTATATATTCTGGTGTTGGTAAGTCTGGGTCTCCTATACCCAAATCAATAATATCTACTTTTGCCTCCTTCTTTAGCCTATCAATCCTTGCAAAGGGATATTCTGGAAGGCTTTTTAATCTTAAGCTTCTATCCAACAACATCTATAACCCTCCCCCTTATTCCATTAGATACCTTTTCTTCCTCTTTTTCTTCCTTCTCTTGCCTTTTTCTCCTTTTCTTTATAAGCCTTCCCCTTGTCCTTTTCTCCTCTATCTTTATTCCCTGGCCACCTTTTTCAAGGGATTGAACGCCTATTTCTTCCTCATGGATTTTTGTTTTATCAATAGATATTTGATGCTCCTGGTGAACAACGGGTTGCTGTTGATGTAGCTGTTGCTGCTGGGCTGCTAATACCTGCTGGGCTAGGGTTATCTGAATATCTGCTGGACCTGGCATTAGAGGAATAAGAAAATAAGAAAAATTATTCCAAAGGAAGCAAATAAAATATAGCTTTGGATAAGGCCTGTCTGGATATACCTTAAGATCCTTCCAGAGCCTATTGTCAAAAATCCCGTTGCATTTACAAGACCATCTATAATGTATAGGTCAAACCATCCGCTTATTGTTGCCGTAGCCTTTGTTAGAGCAATGATGCTTTTACCATATATCTCATCAATCCAATATTTGTTGGTTAAAAGATTGGAAATTATTGAAAACCTTTGGGTTATTTCTGTATTAGAAATAATCTTTCTTGCATAAATACCCCAGGAGACAAATATTCCAAAAAAAGCAAAGGAGACAGAAATGATGGTAAGGAGTATATTGGGCTCGCTATGATGATGGCTTCCCATAAATACCGAAAAAGAAGCCTCAAAAAAGCCAGATACAACAGAAAGAAAGGCAAGAATTATCATTGGAATTGTCATTGTTAAAGGAGATTCATGAGGGTGTCCTTTTTCGCTTCCACAAAAGACAACAAAGAATAACCTGGATGTATAAAGGGATGTTAAAAATACCGTAAGTATTGCAAGGACAAACAATAGGGAGCTTTTTTCGTAAGTACTAACAAGAATCATCTCCTTAGAGAAAAATCCAGACAGGGGCGGAATTCCACAAAGGGCTAAACCACCACAGACGAATGTTATCGCGGTAATTGGCATTCTCTTAAAAAGACCACCTGCATCCCAGATATTATTTGAATGGATGCTATGGATTACAGAACCTGCACATAAAAACAACAGGGCTTTAAAGAATGCATGTGTTGTAAGATGAAATGTTCCTGCTATATAGCCTCCACAACCTAATGCAAGCATCATATAGCCCAATTGCGAAAGGGTTGAATATGCTATTATTCTTTTTATGTCATTTTGTGCTATAGCAATGGTTGCAGAGAATATTGCTGTAAACCCTCCTATAGCTGCAATAATCTCCATTGCAGGTAGAGATAGAGAAAATATCCCAAATAGCCTTGCTGTAAGATATACGCCAGCCGCAACCATTGTTGCAGCATGGATTAAGGCAGATACAGGTGTAGGTCCTTCCATTGCATCTGGAAGCCAGACATGTAAGGGAAATTGGGCGCTCTTTCCAATCGCACCACAGAAGACAAGGATACAAATTAAAGTTAAAATAGAGGGTGAAATAAGCCCATTTCCAATTTGCTCTGATACCTCTTTAAAATCAAAGGTAGAGCAAAGGCTAAAGATAAGAAGGATGCCGATAAGAAAGCCAACATCGCCTATCCTTGTTGTAATAAATGCTTTTTTTCCAGCCTCTGCCGCAGAATCTTTATGATACCAAAATCCAATCAGCAAATAAGAGCATACGCCAACAAGCTCCCAAGAAATAAACATCTGGACAAAATTATTTGAAAGGACAAGAAGAAGCATTGAGAAGGAAAATAATGAAAGAAAGGCATAATACCTTGAAAATCCAGGGTCTCCCTCCATATATCCCCTTGAGTATATCTGAATAAGAAGGCTTACCAAAGAGACAACAATAAGCATTACAATTGAAAGAGGGTCTATAATTGCACCCAAAGAAATTTGGGTCTCTCCGGTTATAAACCAGGGGATTGTAAGGTTTATAGGATTTGGGTTGTTAATGAAATCAATCCCTATTTTGCAAGATAGACAAAGGGAGGAAAAAATAGCAAAAATTGAGATAAGCGAGCTTAAGGTTTTATAGCGAAGGGTTAGCAAAGAAATAATCGCAAAGGAAGCCAGAGGCAAAAGGGGAATAAGATATGCTAAATTCATAATTCAAATTTTACCAAACATAACCCATTTTGGTCAAAGGATAATTTTTGCCAAGAAAAAAAATTTACTTTTTTGCAATTTAAAATTATAATTTAAAGCAATATGGAAAAGAATGATATTAAAAGATTTAGACAAAGGCTATTAGCCATTAGAAAGGAGCACCTTAAGGAAAAGGGAAATCTTGAGGATGAGTATCTTCATAAGCAGGTGCGGGATGAGGTAGGAAATCTTTCTGTAAGCCCCCGTCACATCGCTGATGTTGCAGGTGATGAATACGAACAGGAAAAAGAAATTTTCATTATTAAGAATATCTCAAACATCATCAGAGAGATAGATGAGGCTACATTAAGGATGGATAATGGAAGCTATGGCATCTGTGAAAAATGCAAAGAGGATATACCAATAGAAAGGCTTGAAATTATCCCCTTCACAAGGCTCTGCATTAAATGCCAGGAAGGAAAGACTAAAACTTAATTTGTAGTATATGTTTAGCTATGAGTTTCCTGGCTTTTAACCATTAGCTTTAAATATACCAAAGCTTTTTCCTCATATTTAATAAGGAAGTATTATTTTTAACAACACTAGGAAAGGATATTTTCATAGGACTATGATAATTTTTTCTTAAAGTTATTTTGAAAAAATGCCGATAAATAAATAAGGAGAACAATATGGATTTTTCAAAGATAAATGGGGATATTAAACCAAAAGAGACTCCCCCAAATATTATAAAGAAAAAGGAGGAAGTTTCTATCTCTTTCTCTGATCTTTTATCTTCTCCCAAAAAAACATATATTATGCCCACATTAGGAGAAACATCAATATCCTCTGGCTATGACGAGGCAACAATCTCTGAGGGAGCAAAAACAGCATACTACCTTTCTAAAATTCTTTCTATGGTAAAAGATGTTCCTGATGTAAGGGAAGAAAAAATAAATGAGGCTATAAAATTGCTTAAAGGGGGAATAGATAGCCCAAGAATAAACAAAGGAATTGTAGAAAGAATAACCACTGTATTTTTCCCGGAATGATTAGAATTGGCGTTATTGGTGGAGAAAATCCAAAAAAAGAAATTCTTGAGACAGCCTATGAAACAGGAAAAGAAATAGCAAGGAATAATTGTATCCTTATTTGTGGAGGGCTTTCTGGGATAATGGAGGCAGCCTGCAAAGGTGCAAAAGAAGAAAATGGATTAACAATTGGGATTTTGCCAGGGATTGACCCTTCTTCTTCTAATCCATATATTGATATTCCTATTGTAACAGGCATTGGCTATGCAAGGAATATAATTGTTGTCCTATCATCTTGTGCAATTATTGCCATTGATGGAAGCTATGGAACCCTTTCTGAAATAGCCTATGGCCTTCAATTTAAAAAGCCTATTATTGGCTTATATACCTGGGATTTTTCTTATGAATTTGCAGAAATTCCGATAATCAGAGCCAATTCCCCAAAATCTGCTGTTTCAAAAGCCCTTAAGCTTCTAAAATCTTAAAAGTTGGGAAATTTCTAAAAAATAATAGACAAAAATTATCCTCTTAGGCTATACTATTTAAAAAGTGAAATCTATAGAATGTGAGTTAGGCGGAAGAAAGCTTACCATTGAAGTAAATAAGCTGGCAAAGGCCGCAGATGGGTCAGCCCTTGTAACCTATGGCGATACGGTTGTCCTTGTTACAACAACAGTAAATAGAGAAGGAAGCGGATGTGATTATTTTCCTCTGGTTGTTGATTATAGGGATAAGTATTATGCAGCAGGAAGGTTCCCTGGTGGGTTTATAAAAAGGGAGGGTGCGCCAAAGCCAGAAGAGATCCTTTCAGCAAGGCTTATTGATAGGTCAATCAGACCATTATTTGATGAAGACATTAGAAATGAGCTTTATATCTATAGCACTGTCTTATCAATAGATAATGAAAATGACCCTGATATATTAGGTATCCTCGGCGCATCTTCTGCATTAATATCAGGTTCTTTTCCATTTGATAATGGCCCTATTGCAGGGGTAAGGATTGGGAAGATAGGAACAAAGCTTATACTTAACCCTACATTTGAGGAGAGAAAAGAGGGCAAATTTGATATTGTCATTGCAGGTCGTAAGGATAAAATTACTATGATTGAGGCTGGTTGCAAGATAGTATCAGAGGATGAAATATTAGAGGCTATTGAGTTTGGAAAGGGCTATATAAATATCCTTATTGACCTCCAAAAGGAATTAAAAGAAAAGGAGAAAACAGCCATTATAAAGGAAATTCATAGTGAAGAAGTAGAAAAAAAGATAAGGGAGCTTTATTGCGAAAGAATAAAAGATAAGGCTATAGATATAGATAAGATATGGGATGAAATAAGCCCCTCCTTGGAAAATGGGACAAGAAAGGATGTAAAATATTTCTTTGAGAAGATAGAGAAGGAAATAATAAGAAAGAAAATGATTGATGAGGGCATAAGGGAAGATGGAAGATCCCTTGATGAGATACGAGAGATAAATTGCGAGGTTTCTGTCCTAAAAAGGACGCATGGCTCAGCTATATTTACAAGGGGAAAAACCCAGGCTATGGCAATAACAACACTTGGAACCACTGATGATGAGCAAATAATAGATGAAATAGAGGGAAAGTGGTTTAAAAAATTTATGCTTCACTATAATTTTCCACCGTATTCTACAGGTGAACCAAAGCAAATGAGAGCACCTGGAAGAAGGGAGATTGGACACGGTGCATTGGCAGAAAAAGCATTGATTCCTGTTATTGTAAATTCTAATTCTTTTCCGTATACAATTAGGATTGTCTCTGAGATACTGGAATCAAATGGTTCTACCTCTATGGCATCTGTCTGCTCTGGCTCTCTTTCCCTTATGGATGCAGGTGTTCCAATATTAGACCCTGTTTCTGGAATAGCAATGGGTCTTATAGAAGAGAATGGAAAAATTGCTATATTTTCAGATATAACAGGTATGGAAGACCATATAGGAGATATGGATTTTAAAACAGCAGGAACAAAGGATGGTTTAACAGCCATTCAGATGGATGTAAAGATTTTAGGCATAGATTTAGAAACAATAAAGGAAATCTTTGAGAAGGCAAAGAAAGGAAGGCTCTTTATCCTTGATAAGATGAATAGCGTCCTATCAAAGCCCTCTCCTAAAATTTCTCAATACGCACCAAAGGTTGTTGTTATAAATATAAGACAGGATAAAATTAAGGATTTAATAGGCCCTTCTGGAAAAAATATCAAAAAGATAATAGAGGTTACCCAGGCAAAAATTAAGGTAGAGGATGATGGCAAGGTTTCTATATTTCATCCTGAGCAAGAAAAGCTAAATGAAGCCCTTGATATGGTAAGATATCTTACAGAAGAGGTTGAGGTTGGAAAGGTTTATAAGGGAAAGGTAATGAGGGTGGTTAACTTTGGTGCATTTGTTGAGATTTTGCCAGGTCAAGAAGGGCTTGTCCACATATCTGAGCTGGAACATTATAGGGTAAAGGAAATTAAGGATGTTGTAAAGGAAGGGGATGAGATAAGCGTTAAGGTTATAAGCATTGATAATCAGGGAAGGATAAATCTTTCAAAGAAACAAGCAATACCAAACAATTAAAAAACATACATAATGGTTGAGAACTACCAAAAATTTGTATTAGAAAATGGTATAACCCTCATCTGTGAAAGCGTTCCCTATGTAGAATCAGCTACAATAGGTGTATGGGTAAGTTCAGGCTCTATTTTTGAGGAAGAAAGGGAAAATGGAATTTCCCATTTTATTGAACACCTTCTATTTAAAGGGACAGAAAAAAGGTCTGCAAGGGAAATATCTGAAACCATTGAAGGATTGGGTGGAGAACTAAATGGATTTACAGGAAAGGAATATTCCTGTTATTATGCAAAGCTTCCGTCCCTGCATATTGAAAAGGCAATTGAGCTCCTTTCTGATATTGTAAACAATTCGCTCCTTAAAAAAGAAGACATAGAGATGGAAAGAAATGTTATTTTAGAAGAAATTGCAAGGTATGAAGATACGCCAGATGATGAGATTCACGATTTACTAATCAAAGGAAGCCTTTCAGGTCATCCCTTAGGAAGACCAATTATTGGAAAAAAAGAGACCCTTTCTTTGATGGATAGAGATGGGATTTTAGAATTTTATACAAGGTTTTATATTCCAAAAAGGATGCTTATTAGTATTGCAGGAAACATCAATTTTGAAAAGACAAGGGAATTGGTTGCCAGGCATTTTTCAAAAGAAAAAGATAAGGATTCAGAAAAACAAATTCCAATACCTAGTATTCAATCCCATATAATCAATAAGGAAAAGGATACAGAGCAGGTTCATTTCTGCATAGGAACAAGAGGGCTTCCTGTAAGTCATGAAAAAAGGTTTGTTATAAGCATTCTTAACACAATATTGGGTGGTGGAATGAGCTCAAGGCTATTCTACGAGATACGGGAAAAAAGGGGTCTTGCTTATGCTATTTATTCCTATCCCCAGTCATTCAGGGATTGTGGGCTTTTCGCTGTATATTGTGGAACCTCTACAAAGAATTATAAAAAGGCAATTTCCCTTATTATGGATGAATTCAAAAAGATAAAGATAGAAGAGGTAAAAGAAAAAGAGCTTAATAAGGTAAAGGAGCAAATAAAAGGGGCTTTTCTTTTAAGCTTGGAGAATACAGCAAATAGGATGGAAAGATTGGCAAAGCAGGAGGCATATTTTAAGAGGCAATTTTCGGTGGACGAGATAATGAAAATGATTGATTTAGTATCTTCAAAAGACATTCAGGATTTGGCAAATAGCATCTTTTTACCATCGCAATATTCCTTTGCATTTATTGGCCCCATTAAGAAGGAAGAGCTTTCATTAGATGAAAACATTTTTTGAGGTTATTTCCCTTCCAATATTTTTAGCACCATTTTTGTCGTGGATAATAGCCCAGGTAATAAAATCCTTTATTTATACGATAAAGCATCACAAATTTAATGCAAGAACCCTATTTAGAACAGGTGGAATGCCAAGCAGCCATTCAGGAGGCTCTGTTGCCTTAACAGTTGCAATTGGAAGGACAAGTGGTTGGACATCTCCTTTGTTTATTATAGCCCTTGTCTTTACATTTATCATTATGAACGATGCGGCATCTGTAAGGAGGTCGTCTGGACAACAGGCAAGGATTTTGAATAAAATGATAGAGGATGGAAGGATAGATATGGAAAGGGTAAAGGAATTTTTAGGACATAGCCCAATTGAGGTTATTGCTGGCGGAATTCTTGGCGTAATTGTTGCAATTCTTTTAACATGAAGGCACAGGAACAGAAGACAGGATAGAAATAGAGAGAAGGGATGAGTGAGGAGGGAGGAAAATTTTGAACTCAAGGATTATTTTGACTTTTGAATTTTTATACGGAGGTGATGCCAAATGAAGGCAACGATTGAGAAGGGTAAAATAAACCTTCCAAAGGAGATATTTGAACAATATCTTTTAGAAGAATAACTTTAGAGCTAAATATTCAGTAACCTTCACAGGCTGTGATTCAGGAATATCCTCTATAATTTGTAACTATTCACCCTATAGGGAAATAAGGAATGTATATGTTTAGATAATGTTAAGGAAAATAATGAAGCCAAAGAATAAAAATCCCAATGTCCAAATCCCAATGACAAATGAAATCCCAATGT
>JBFMDZ010000055.1 GCA_040753555.1 bacterium | reverse complement strand
AGATGTCTTTAAGTCTTTTCTCTAATCTCCTATCTTTAAACGCCTTATTGTAAAAAGATTTAGCTTCTTCTAAATATTGAAACAAATCGTCTTCTTCCATCTCTATTTAATATATCGGCATTTTTTTCCTTTTTTTAAAGATAAAATTTCAGTTTTTCTCTTTTTGAATAAAATAAAGTGTTAAAAAACCTAGGCAGGATTTGTTTCTACAAACTTATGGGTAAGTTCCAGTTCTCTAATGCCTGTCCTCTCTGCCGTAAAAAATTCAAATTCTAAAGCTTAAAGTTTCAATAGAACCACGCAAAACAATTTTTAGGGATAGGGAATTTCTATATCTACCCCCTTTATTTCTTTGTAGTGTTTCGTGTTTCTGGTTATAATAGTAATATACCCTCTAAAAAATCCAAATTCAAATTGCTCTATATAACCTTCAGCTGGTAAATAACCACGCAGGTGATCAATAAGAATATCTGTGTCAAGAATTCTCCTTTCCATTCCTAGGATTCCTGTCTTTTCCAACGATATCGCATCTTGTCCATATATTCAATCCCATCCGCCTCATCCTTCCAGATACCAAAGGTTTGTTGGGTCACACTTGTAACTTCTTTTTTGATAATAATGCAACTTCCATTTTTATCTCCAAGAAGTTTAAGTTCATCTCCTGGCTTTATGTGCATCCTTTTCCTTAAATCTTTTGGAAATTCAATTTTGTAATCTTTCTCTACTTTAACCATACAGTTAGTTATATTATTGCTTCCATTGATAGGACAGGATGGTTAACCCTTTTACACCAGCTTAAGACACCCTCTTCAGAAATTGTAGCCTCCTCTGTGGCAATCAGGTCAAGGAGATCAGGAATCCCCTCTTCTTCTCCCCTTCTTTTTAAAACATCAGCCATTGCTTCCTTTAATTTGTTTGGCATCCAGACAAGCCTTTTTATGCCACCCTCTGCCTTAAGATACTTTTTTGAGCCGATATAGAACTTTGAATGGCCAATAAATCCAGGGGTTTGCTGGCCTCCACCTACCGAACCTGCTAAGGTTGAAAATTTCATGCCGCAAGGGGTCATTCCAGCGTGGTCTCTATCAACAATCATAATTCCAGAAACAGAAGGAAGGACAACCGAGATACACTCGAAACAACCGCAATTTTGGATGAGCAATGAATTGGCAAAATAGCAATGGGTGTCAGAAAGGGTAAGGTTATAGACATATCTTTCTTTGGAAGAAACCTTTTTTATCCCCACAATAGAATCAAGGAAGAAATCAGAGCGAATCATTGACTTTAGGAATTTTGAGCGAGATACTTTTATTATCTTTTCTACATTTTTTAATACAGGTCTTGATCTTCCTGTCTTGTAGTAAAAGTAGGTAGAGGGAGGAAGAATCTCTTTACTTTCAGGAATTTCTGTAATTGCTTTGCCTACAGAATAAGGCAGCATTTCACTCTGTGTTTTCCCAAATGTCTCAAGGCTTCTTATTTTTTCTAAAATCTCTTTCTTTCTCGGATGCCTTAAGGAAAGAATCTCACAAAGCTTCTTTAAATTATCACCATAGACCTCTATTTTATAAACCGAACCAGCCTTTCTTATATTTCCAATAACCCCAAATCTCTTTAATATAAATCCAAGGTCAAAGGCGGCCTTTTCATCCTCAATACAAAAATATGCATCAGAAACACCCAATTTACCTTCATACTTCCTTGTTCTAATACTTCCATCGCCATCAAATAAACCAGATAAAAATTGAGCAAGAAATCCCTTGGAAAGCCTTATCATCCTCTTTAGATCCCATCTACCATTTTTGCCAACCTTTATTCCAAAAAACTCAATTAGCCTTCCAAGGATAGGGTTATTGGAATAAGCATCATAGCAGGTCATCTGTGAATTGATGGTTCTTCCTTTAATCAAAGATAAGGTTTTTCTTTTCTCCCTTATTCCAATATTTTTTGAAGGAAATAATTTCTTGTAAATTCTTATATATTCCTCAAGCAATTCCCTTTGGGTATTGATAAAATTTATTACATATTCAGCTTTTCCCCGCTTGCTTACCAAACCATCAGATGCAATAAGACCGAGGATATAGAAAAGCTCCTCAGATAAAAGCCCTTTTTCTGCTATTTCTGGAATTTCTTCCTTTACCTTAAGGTTCTTCAAAGAGATAACCCGATCATCCCTCTTAATATCTTCTGCTTTTACAAAGCTCATTCCATCTTGCCTGTCAACCGCTATTCTGTGATTTGGGGTTAGGGTAAGCCTTGCCCCAGATTTTGTCTTTATTTCTATTAACCCTTTTTTATACTTAAACCTTTGGATTGCCACAAGATTTTCTTCTTTTGCCCTGCCTTCATTTAAAGTAAGACAAAAGGATTTAGCATAATCTTCTTTTCCATGATTTTTATCAATAAACTCACCAATTGAAATAATATTGTTGTCAATAATAACATAAGAATCGTCGGTTATACAAGAAGTCATTGGGTCTGTAATTATTGAATATGCAGACATCCTTTCTATTTTATTGTGAGACTTTTCTAAAATAGCCTTATTAACATTATCCCATTGCCCAAGGCTTTCATCAATAACATTCCCCTTTTCTATTGGCTGATTTGGTCCGGTTGGTGAGATTTGATGGGCGGCTTTTGTATCAAGCCAGTTATATGCTCCGCATAAGCCAGAACGCTCGGGTGTAACAATACAGACATGATTTGGAGCAAATGATTGGCATAAGGTGCAGGAATAGAAGACATCAACACCTTCATCCTTTAATCCTGCCATCCTTTCATCCCTTGCTTTATAAACCTTTCTGGCAATCTCCCTTAATTCCTTTATCTTTTCCTCCTCTGTATAGAGAAATACAGAAACCTTATCAAGAATACTTGAATACTCATGGTGAAATTTAGCATATATTATCTTTCCAATATGGTGTAGCCTAAAACCTGCTTTATATGCCCCTTTGCTTATCCTTATCCAGCTTATATCCCTTTGTCCCATATGTAGGACACCAGAGGCTGCATTTAGGGATTCATGGATATGACGCTCTAATATTGGCTCAAAATCCTTTTGCATTTTTGCACCAGAAACCTCAACCCATATCCCCAAAGCCATAGAGCCTCCTTCCTCTACACTATCAAGGTCAAAGCCTATAACCTCTATTTTTCCATCTTCTACCTCAGAGGCCGTCTTTGTTGTTACATATTCAAGGGTAGGTAAGCCTGTTCTCATCTCGTTTATCTCAACAAACATATCCTCCTTTTTTATTCGCTCACCAGAGAATGCAGGGCCATATAGCACAGGTATATCAATCTTTGCTGTTATTACCTTAAGCCCCCTTACATACATAGCCTTTTCTGTCATTTTATCAAAAGGAACGCCTGATACAACATGTTCATACATACAAACACCGGTTGGAAGGATTTCTGGAATTGGTGTATAAGAGATTACAGGAAATCCATAGTTTATTGCACCTGCGGCTGTTGCATACCATTCATCTGAAACCTCTCCTAATGCAAGGATAAAGGCAAATACCCGATGGCGATTATATAAAAGGTTTCTTCTATAATCTCCTGGTGCAACACCACCAAAGGACATTGCCGCACGGGAGGCAAAACCCAAAGCAAAAACAGCAGAATAAATATCTTTTCCAAATGGGACAAGACGCGTCTCCCATCCAAGCTGGGTATTGGCATCCCTTAATTGCTCTGCCATTGAAAGGTCATTGTTTTCTGCATGTAAAAAGACATATAGGGTCTTCTCCTGAAGCTCCCTTGCTAATTTAGTCGCTGTTTCTTTGTCAGGGCAAGCCCCTACACAAGCTGCAAAACCAGGTGCTGTGCCATCAACAAATTCAATGCCCCTTTCCCTCATTATCTTATCATCTGCTGCACCAAGCCATAGATGTGTTTCATCTGGAGATGGTGCGATAAAATAGGGGCAGGGGTCTTCTAAATATTTTAATACCTCAATTATCTCCTCATTCCACAAGGTTGCCATTCCAGCGTCTAGGGTTTCTCCAAGATAGGGAAGATTGATATGCTTTGCTGGAATATCTGGAAGCAGCTCCTTTGCCATTTTTAAGACCTTCTCACAATCAGCAAGGGTCTTTACCGGAATTCCTGTCATTGCATAGATTATGGGAAGATAATAGCCTGTGTTTGGAAATTCAATGCTTTTTTCTGGAGAAAATCTATCAATTGCCTTAAAAAGCCTTGTTTCTGCCTCTCTGGCAATTTTATGCGCTCCCCTTATTGCTGCTTGAGCAATTATTTTTGACATTTTAAGATTAAATATTATATAATTAAAGTTTAAAATTTGCAATAGGGAGGTAAAAATTGAGTAGCGTTGTTAAGAAAAGAAGAAAGAAAATAAGAAAGCATAAATACGAAAAGCTTAGAAAGAGGCTTCGTGCTGAAAGAAAGAGGTATGGCAAGCTGTGATACAGCTGTAATTTTAGCCGCAGGTATTGGAAAAAGGATGAAGTCAAAAACGACAAAGGTTCTTCATCATATTATGGGAAAGCCAATGCTTTCCTATCTAATAGATGCAACAGCCGGGTTTAATAGGGTTTTTGTTGTAAAAAAAGGTGCTAAAGATGTATGCGAACTAATAGGGGAAAAGGGAGAAATAGCATTTCAAAGGGATGTTTTAGGAACAGGAAATGCCCTCCTTTGTGCAAAGCCTTTTATTAAAGGTGATTTTGTTGTTGTTCCTGGTGATGTTCCCCTTCTTTCCAAAAGGACAATAAAGGGGCTTATTTCTTTCCATTTTAAGGAAAAGGCGGATGCCACAATCTTGGCAGCAAGAGTAAAAGACCCAAAGGGATATGGAAGAATAATTAAAGAGTCAAGGGTCAGAGGGTCAGAGGGTCAGAGGGTCAGGATTGTTGAAGAAAAGGATGCAAGTGAAAAAGAAAGGAAGGTAAATTTGGTAAATACAGGGATATATTGCTTCAATAAGGAAATATTTGATTGTTTAGAAAGGCTTGATAATAAAAACAAGCAAGGAGAGTACTACCTTACAGATGCATTTAAGCTTCTTTCAGATATGAAAAAGAGGGTATCTTTATTAGAAAGTTATGATGAAATGGAGACAATGGGAATAAATACAAGGTATCACCTTGCAATAGCAGAGGATTTTTTAAGAAAGAAGATTTTAAGGGAATTTATGGAGAGCGGTGTAACCATAAAGGATATAAATAGCACATATATTGAAAGGGGTGTTCAAATAGGAAAAGATACCACAATCTTTCCAAATACATATATCTTTGGAAAAACAATAATTGGAGAAGATTGCACAATTGGTCCTTGTGTATGGATTTCAAATTCAAAGATTTATGATAAAGTAAGGGTATATTTTTCTTATATTGAAAATTCTATAATAAAGGAGGAAAACAATGTTTATTCATTTTTTCATCAAAAAAATTAGGGTTATTATTGGCTATTGCCTATTGGCGGGTTTTGTCTTTAGCCATCAAAATGGGATAGATTGCAGAAATAAAGCCTGCAGGACAATGCTCCTTACGCCTGTTTTCTTTGAGTCAAATGGGAAAAAGGTGGGATTAAATATATCCCTTCAAGGAAAGGAGGAAACCTATGCAAAATGGAAATTTATTGTCCCAAAGGGATTTCCTTTGGATACAAATGTCTCTTTAGGAAGGCCATTTATTACAGCAAATATATCCTGCAATGTTTATGAAAATGGCTTAACAAGCGAAAGCTGGTCATCTTCATACAAACCAATGCTTTATATTTCTACATATAACCCAAAAACAAATATGAAATCTCCAGAGCAAGGCACAAGCATAAATCTTATAGATTGCGGAAGTGGAAGAAACAAGATGGCAACATCCCAAAATTTCTTTGTTAATATATTAGAGGATGATATGGAGATAGAGATTATCCTGAAGAGACCAGGTGAAGAAGAGAGGATTCCTACGATTGCTGTTAATAAGGATTCACTTTGGCTTGCATATATATTCCAAAAGGGAGAAAAACCCGCATTTCCCGATAGATATGAACCAAATAATGACGCTTCAGCAGCAACTGTCCTTACAGAAATGAGGATGCCTGCTTCTATTTGGGACGGAGTTCCTATAAAGCCCGTTGATGTTGATTGGTATAGCCTTGAAATGAAGGATTATGGAAGCTTTCAAATTGAGGTTATAGCATCTGATGAAAGCCCAAATCTTAAGCCATCATTAAAGCTTTATAATGACAAGCTTAATCTTTTGTCCCAAACAAAAGGCATAAAAACAGCAAAGCTAGGTTGGTCGGGAAAGGGAAGGTTTTTCTTGGAGGTTTCTAATAGTGCAGGAAGCGAAGGACCCTCGGGTCATAAATATGTCCTTAATATTAAGAAATAACTATGTGCTTATCCAGACAGGGTAAAGCAATGAAAGAAACTCAAAGAATAAAAAATAAATCCCAATGACAAATAAAATCTCAATGTCCGAATCCTAACAAATTGAAATGGCATTTGAGATTTATTGTAACTACAAAAACAAAAATGTTGTTGACAAATATTATAATGTAGTTATAATGTAGTTATGTGGTAAATATTTCCTTTGAATGGGACAAAAATAAAAATTCTCTAAATAAAAGAAAACATGGAGTATCTTTTGAAGAAGCTCAAACAGTATTTTCTGATGAAAATGCCTTGCTTCTAGATGATCCCGACCATTCAGATGAAGAAGATAGATTTATACTTTTAGGTTTAAGTTCCAATCTTCGCATTCTGGTTGTCTGTCACTGTTATCGTAAAAATGATGCAATAATAAGAATCATATCTGTTCGCAAAGCAACTCGCTTAGAACAGAAGCAATATTGGAAAAGGTGGTGAAAAAATGAGAAAAGAATATGACTTTTCAAAAGCAAAAAGAAATCCTTATGCTAGCCGTCTTAAACGACAGGTTACAATAAGGCTTGATGAGGAAACAATTAAGTATTTCAAAAAACTTTCAGAAGAAGCGGAAATCCCATATCAAACTTTAATTAATCTCTATTTGCGAGATTGTGCCGCTTCAAGTCGTAGGCTTTCTTTACAATGGAAAGTAGCTTGATAACAAATTAAAAGTGTATTTTTGAGATTTGATTTTTTATTAGGTCGGATGAATTTTAAAACAGACAAACATATATCTAAACCTTAACCTTAATTGAAGATTACATTAGGCGAATATACCCTCAATCTTTCAGAAAAAACCCATATTATGGGAATCTTAAATATAACCCCAGATTCATTTTCAGATGGTGGGCTATATTTAGAAAAAGAAAAGGCTATTGATTATGCCTTTAAGATGGCTTCCGAAGGAGCTGATATTATTGATATAGGAGGACAATCAACAAGGCCAGGCTCTCTTCCTGTATCAGAAAAGGAGGAGAAGAAAAGGGTAATTCCTGTATTAAAAGCCCTTGTTGGTAAAATTAACATTCCAATTTCAATAGATACATATTCTTCCAAAGTTGCAGAAGAGTGTCTTAAAGAGGGTGCAAATATAATAAATGATATAAGTGGTCTTAGGTTTTCACCTAATATGGCAGAGACAATTGCAAAATTTAATGCTGGTTGTGTAATTATGCACATTAAGGGAACGCCAAAGGATATGCAGGATAATCCAACCTATGTCAACCTATTTAAAGAGATTATAAGCTATCTTAAGGAGGGGATAAAAATAGGGGAGGAGGCTGGAATTTCCCAAATAATCATAGACCCTGGTATTGGATTTGGAAAGACCCTATCCCATAATCTTATAATAATTAAGGAATTGGATAGGTTAAAGGTTTTAGAAAAGCCCATATTGATTGGTGGATCAAGAAAATCCTTTATTGGTCAAATATTAAACCTTCCTACATCAGAAAGGCTTGAGGGAACTCTAGCATCTGTTTGTTACTCTATTTTAAAGGGTGCAAATATTGTAAGGGTTCATGATGTAGCAAAAGCAAAGAGGGCAATAGATGTGATAGATGCTATTAGAAAAGCCAAAGAATAAAACCCAATGTCCAATGAACACATACAAGCGTTAGATTTTGCTTGCAAAAAACCAAACTTATTTGTATCCTAATTAGATGGAATTTAATGAGCTTCTTTCTATAATGATAGAAAAGGAGGCATCAGACCTCCACATAAAGGCAGAAAGACCTCCAATCTATAGAATCCATGGAAAGATGGTTGCTTTGGATAATTGCCCTCCATTTAGCTGGGAAGAAACAGAAGGTATGGCTATGCCCATTATGAACACTAGCCAGGTTGAGAAATTTAATAAAAGACATTGGGCAGACCTTGGCTATTCCTTTAAAGGCTATAGATTTAGGGTGAATATCTTCAATAACAAGGGAACAATTGCTATGGTTATAAGAAAGATTGAGGGAAAGATTCCAACAATAGAAGCACTTGGTCTTCCTTCTGTTTTAAAGGAGATTGTTGCATATCCAACAGGACTTGTTTTGGTTACAGGTCCTACAGGAAGTGGAAAATCAACAACCCTGGCTTCTTTAATTGATGAGATAAATTCAAATTTTTCCTGCCATATAGCCACCATTGAAGACCCTGTAGAATATGTTTTTGCTGACAAAAATGCAAGTATATCCCAGAGGGAGGTTGGCTCTGATGTTTTATCTTATGACGATGCCCTTCCGCCATTATTAAGGCAGGATCCAGATGTTATACTTATTGGTGAAATGAGGGATAGGGAGACAATTGAGATAGCATTAAAGGCAGCAGAGGCAGGACACTTGCTTTTATCAACCCTTCATACATCATCTGCCGCATCTACAATGGATAGGGTCTTATCATATTTTCCACCCGATATGCACCATCAGATTCAAATTGAGCTTGCTATGACATTAAGGGCTGTTATCTCACAAAGGCTTATAAGGAGACAGGATGGAAAGGGGCGTGTTGCAGCTCTTGAGATTATGATAAATTCACCTACAATAAAGACATACATTGAGAAGGGAGAATTTGGAAATATCTATAAGGCAATTGAAGGCTCTGTGTATCATTATAAGATGCAGACAATGGAGCAATCTCTGGTTGCTTTGGTGGTCAATGGAATTATAAGCCTTGATGATGCTGTTTCATCTTCAAATGACCCAAATTCCTTAAGACGGCTTCTCCATGAATTTGGGATAAAGAAAAGCCAAGCAGAGGAAAAGGAGAAGATAGTAATTGAAGGAGGATGATGAAAGAAAGCACTAAATCGCAAGGCACGAAGCTTATGCTTAAGGGGCAGACGGCCAGGATATTCCTTATGACGAGTGTCCTTGTATCTACCTCCCTCAATTCGATAAAGCTTTTAACGGAACTTCCGTAGCAAAAATTGTGTAAGTCCAGCCTTTAAAATGTGCATACGATTATTTTCTCTATTTTTATCCTTAAATCCCGAAATTTTATAACTATGTATTGTTTAACAAACAGGAATATCAATATTAAAACCAGCAAATATTTCTTTGGTTTTTTTGATGTGTTTAGCTTTAATGGAACAAATGAAATCCGAAATTCGAAATCTTAAAACAAATTCAAATGACTAAAATTGAAAATTCAAAACAATATAATTTATTGGTTGGAGTTGATAGATACAAACCATTCTGAAAACTCTAAAGTGTTAGAGAAAGAACAACAGGATTTAATTGAAGAAGCCATAGAATTGATGATGATTTTCAGTTCTATAATGAGGAAATCGCAGTAAAAATGTTTAGAATTTTAGTACGTGTTTAGCTTCGCTAAACATACAATTAAACAATTCGTTTCTGGCTCTTTAACATAAAGGAAGCTCAACACATATTAAGGAGCTAAACACATACCTCTAATCTATCGCAACCTGACATTTAGTCCATTATTTCTTCTTAAATAACTTTTTCATAATCTCTTTATACCTTTTTTTCCAAAACAAACTAAATTCACTTTTGAGGGGTATCAGTATGTGCCTGTATAGTCTGCAAAGCAAAAAAATTTGCCTTTTTTTTCAAAATATTATATAATAAGTTTGTGTATTCCTTTGATAAGATTCGCAATATTGCCCTCATTTCCCATAGAGGTGCAGGAAAGACATCTTTATCTGAAGCCCTGCTATTTAAAACAGGAAAAATAGATAGGCTTGGTTCTGTTGATTTAGGAACAAGCTTTTTTGATTATGGAGAGGAAGAAAGAAAAAGAAAGACAACAATATCATCAAATGTAGGATTTTTTGAATGGAAGAATTATAAAATAAATATTATTGACACCCCTGGTTATTTTGATTTTATTGGTGAGGTAAAGGCAGGGTTAAGGGCTGTTGAGGGCGCAATCCTTCTTATAGATGCTGAAGCAGGTGTTCAAGTAGGAACAGAGAATGTCGGAAAAATTGCAGCAGAATATAACCTTCCCCTTCTTATTTTTATCAATAAGCTTGATAAGGAGAATGCTGATTTTAATAAAACAATTGAGCAAATAAGAAAAAAAATTTCTCCTTCCTCTCCTTGCCTATTCATTCCAAATGGAAGCGGAGCTAATTTTTCATCTATAAAGGATGTTTTAAAAGAAGATTGCCCTGAAAAACAAGGGCTTATTGAGGCAATATCCGAGACAGACGATAAACTCCTTGAGAAATATCTGGAAAAGGGTGAGCTTTCAGAACAGGAAATTATGGATGGGCTTATATCAGGTGTAAAAAATAGAAAGCTCTTTCCCATCCTTTGTGGCTCATCTTTAAAAGAAATAGGGATAACAGAGCTACTTGATGCCATTATTTCATTTATTCCTTCTTATCACAAAACAGTAGGCTTAAATTTAGAAACAAACGAGGAGGTAACAATAAACAAAGATTTTCCATTCTCTGGCTTTGTCTTTAAGGTAATATCAGACCCACATGTAGGCGAGCTTACATTTATTAAGGTTTTATCCTCTAAGATGGAATCAGGGTGCGAGGTGTATAACTCCACACAAAAACACAAAGAAAAATTGGGTCATCTTATGTTTGTTTGTGGAAAGACAAGACAGGATATATCAGGAATTCCCGCTGGTGATATAGGCGTTGCTGTTAAGCTTAAAGGAGCAAAGATTTCTGATACCCTATGCGATGCAAAATCTTTAATAACATTTCCAAATATTAAATTTCCAGAACAGAGTATATCGCTTGCTATAAACCCAAAGACAAAGCAAGATCAAGAAAAGGTAAGTAATGGTCTCCATAAGCTTTCTGAGGAAGACCCAACATTTACATCACATTATGATGTTGAGCTTTCTCAAACAATCATCTCTGGTATGGGTGAATTACACCTTGAGATTATGCTTGATAAATTAAAGCACAGGTTTCAGGTAGAGGTTAATGTAGAAAAACCAAGGATTCCATATAGGGAATCAATAAAGATAAGGGCATCTGGTGAGGGAAAATACAAAAGACAAACAGGTGGTAGGGGGCAATATGGTCATAGCCTTATACACATAGAACCACTTACTCTAAATAGCGAAGAGCCATTTGTCTTTGAGAATAAGATATTTGGTGGAGCAATCCCTGCAAAGTATATCCCTCCAGTGGAGAAGGGTGTAAAGGAGGCAATGGATAAAGGAATCTTGGCAGGATACCCTGTAAAATGGGTAAAGGTTATCCTTTATGATGGCTCATTCCACGAGGTTGATTCCTCTGATATTGCCTTCCAGCTTGCAGGCTCATTTGCCTTTAAGGATGCATTCTCAAAGGCGTCATCTTATCTTCTTGAGCCTATTATGGAGGTTGATGTATTCAGCCCAGAGGAGTATACGGGCGACATAGTATCTGACCTAAATGGAAGAAGGGGAAGGATATCGGGGATTGAAGCCGAGCATATTCAAGCCCTTGTTCCACAAGCAGAGATGTATAAATATTCCACAAGCTTAAGGTCGCAAACACAGGGAAGGGCAAGCTATACAATGAGATTTTCCCACTATGAAGAGGTTCCAGGCCATATAGCCAGCAAGATTATAGAGGAAAGGCAAAGTAAAACTTGACGAGGGAAAAGAAAATTTTTATATACTAAAAATCAATTGAATTTCAAGCAAACCCTTTTGTTAAAGCTATTCTTCAGCAATAAGAAATTGAGACTTTAACATAAAGGATAAAAAAACCCTTATTTTTCAAATACTTGTATAAAGCCAACCTTCGTATTAGTAATTTTTACTAGTGTTTTTTTAAAAATGCCGATATATAATATGAAGGAATATGAAGATTACTTCAACCCAAACTATAAATGTAGGACCTATACCCCTTATACTTCCAATAATTCGCTCTCTTCGTATCAAAGAGACAATAGATAGTATCTGCCCAATGGAACGAAAAGCAGATAAAGGAATTACCCATGGACAGGTAATAGAGGCACTTATTGTAAATAGGCTTATAGCACCAAAGCCTCTTTATGGAGTAAAGAATGGGCGAAAGAGGAATATTATTGCCAATCTATTTAATATCCCATTTTCCGCTTTCCTTCTGAATGTATTGATATCTTCTCTCTATTCCTTTAATAATTTGCGTTACAATGCACTACAAAAAAGCTGGAACTTACCCATAAGTTTGTAGAAACAAATCCTGCTTAGGTTTTTAACACTTTATTTTATTCAAAAAGAGAAAAACTAAAATTTTATCTTTAAAAAAAAGGAAAAAATGCCGATATATTAAATA
>JBFMDZ010000054.1:8516-12667 GCA_040753555.1 bacterium | reverse complement strand
CCTTTGCCTTGTATTTCCCATAGAACTCAATGTCATCCTCTTCTAACCCTAAATCCCTTGCCACATCAATGATGGGCTTCATCTTGCACTCTTGTGCGATCTCAATGTCTGATTTCATTTTTTTCCTCCTTAAATTAAATTTTGTTCAATTATAATAAAAATCTAAACTTTTTGCAATTTAAAATTTACAATTTAAAATTTAGAATTTAAAATTTTATGTAAATGGCTCTTTTTGTTTTACTTTCTTCTTTCTTTGTTTATCTCTTTACCCTTACACCATCTGTTGGGCTTTATGATGCTGGAGATATGACAACAGCTGCGGCTATTTTGGGAATTCCACATCCCCCTGGATACCCATTTTATTGCATCATTGGAAAATTTATAACCATTATTCCTTTTGGAAACATTGCCTTTAGGATAAATATGCTATCGGCTTTATTTGGCTCTTTGTCTGTAATGATGGTTTATTTTATTACATTAAAAGTGAGTAGCAGAGCGACAGAGCGACAAGTAATTCCAAGCATTGTTTCTTCTTTGACCATTGCCTTTTCCTACACTGTATGGCAACAATCTACATTTGCAGGTCAATATATAGGACACCTTACATTCTCCCTTTTTCTTATTCTCCTTATTCTTAAAGGAGAAAAAAAGAAATACCTCTATCTTTTCTCATTCTTCCTTGGCTTATCTTTAACCCATCATAGACAGACCCTGTTTCTTATTCCCGGAGCTTTATTTTTTATTTTAGCTGTCTCTTGGAAGAATAGAAAAAAATTTAAGACAAAAAAACTCAAAACTCAAAATTCAAAACTCAAAACTACAACTCAAAACTCAAAACTACTCACTTTTTCAAAAATGGCTTTGCTTTTTATTTTACCCCTATTTTTATACCTTTATCTTCCAATAAGGGCATCGGCTAATCCTCCCCTAAATTGGGGAGACCCTGATACACTAAAAAGGTTTATTTCCCATATAACAGGCGAACAATATGGATTTTTGTTTCTTAAAATAAGCTTAAAGGAGCATATTTTAAGGATGATTTCACAAATAGCACATCAATTTACCAATCAATTCACATTGCTTCCCGTTATCCTTTCAATACTTGGTATGTTTTTAATGCTAATTTTTGATTTTTTTTTCTTTCTTCTGTTCTTTTCCATCCTTTCTGTAAACATTTTTATCTCCTCCTCTTATAACCATCCATCCATTGAGCTATATTACATGCTTCCCTGTGCTATTCTTTCAATCTTTATGGGATATGCTATATTTCATATTATGGCGTTTTTAAAAAAAATAAATCCCTATCTCTCCTTTGCCGCCTTTCTCTTTCTCTTTCTCCCAAATTTTCTTTTCCTTAAAAACTACAATTTAAACAACAGGACTATGTATTACTTTACATATGATTATGGTATGAATATCTTAAGACCAATAGAGAAAAATAGTGTTGTTTTTGTCTCTGATGATACACATACATTTCCAACAGAATATCTCTATTGGGTTGAAAATGCAAGAGAGGACATATCCCTTGTTGATACGCACCTTCTTGAATTTGAATGGAAGGCAAATCTAATAAAATACCAATTTCCAAAGCTATCCTTTGATCTTTGGCCATCAGCCTTAAGGAAGGAGATAGTATCATATGATGAAGTTTCTTGGGAAAGACAAAAGGATATGATTGAGAAAAACATAGAAAAAAAGCCATTTTATATCTTTCCCTCCCCTTTTACTGCACAATTTTATGAGTTTCTTCCAGAAGGGATATTCTCAAGGATATTAAAAAAGGATATAAGTAAAGAGAGGCTTTTGGAATTGCTTAATAAAACAAGGTTCAATTTTAAGATAAGAAAGGAAGGGCTTGCAGATTCATCATCTTCTGTTGATATGATAAATTGTGCTGTTTCCCATTATAACAGAGGAAGGCTTTATTATAACATTGGAATGTATGGGGAAAGCCTTGCAGAGGCGAACAAGGCTATTAAGATTTATCCAGGGAAATATGAGCAAGCAGAGGAATTAAAAGAAAGGCTTGTTAAAATACAGGGTTTTTAAAAAATTATGAAAAAAAAGAAAAGAATTGATAAAGGCTTTAAGGATAAAAAGGAAATTATAATTGTCTTTTTGCTTCTTCTTATTGCCCTAATCTTAAGGCTTATCTATCTTTCCCATCTTAAGACAAATGATTCTTCCTTTTATAACCCTCCAGCTGGAACAGATATGCTAACATATGACAATTATGCAAAGGAAATTCTCAATGGCACATTCTCAAAAGAGCCATATAGCTATGGACCACTTTATTTCTATTTCCTTGCTTTAATCTATAAAATCTTTGGAATAAATGCAGGAATCCCAAGGTTTATCCAGATGCTTATTGGTCTATTTACATCCTTTATTACATACTTAATAGCAAAAAGGGGGTTTAACAAAATAGTGGGTTATGTTTCACTTATTCTTTCAACAATCTATCCTATGTTTTATATTGTGGAAGGTGTCTTGCTTATGGAATCTTTGGTAACATTCTTAAATACCCTTTCTGTCCTTCTCCTCTTAAGAATAGAAGATAAACCATCTTACAAAAATATTGCCTTTGCTGGAGTCACATTGGGTCTCTCTGCCTTGGCTAGGGCAAATATCTTGCTCTTTATCCCTTTTCTTCTTATCTGGATGTTTTTTAATTCAAAATTGCTTTGCGATACTTCGTATTCCAAAATTCAAAATTCAAAATTATTAAAATTTGGTTTTCTTTGTTTGATTGTCCTTATAACAATTTCACCAGCAACAATTAGAAATTACATTGGCTCTGGCAGGTTTGTTTTGATTTCAACAAATGGGCCGGTTAATCTTTGGATGGGAAATAACCCTTATGCAACGGGTGAATACAAAAATCCTCCTTCCCATTATAACGATAAAGTAGAAGAAAGGGCAAAAAAGGAGGGGGATAAAGCATATACAAAAGAGGTTATCTCATTTATCAAAGAAAATCCAAAAGCCTTTATAAAGCTTCTTTTTAAAAAATTCCTCCTTTTCTGGAGCAATCTTGAGATTGATAATAATTTCAATTCTTCAATTCAAAGAAGATATTCTTATATCCTTTCCCTCCCTATCTTTATTAACTTTGGAATTACAAGCTCATTAGCACTAACAGGAATTATTCTTTCATTAAGCTATTTCAAAAGGGCATTTTTACTCTACATATTTACCTTCTCTGGAATGTTAAGTATTGTTATTATGACTATATTGGGAAGGCATAGGATCTGCTTTGTTCCAATTCTCATTGTCTTTGCTGGGTTTGCTCTATATTGGTTTTATGAAAGGATTAGAAAACGAGAAAGCAAAAGGCTTATTTTAGCTTTAATTCCATTGCTTTTTTCCCTTATTCTTGTTTATTCGCAATCTATATCAGGTTATTTCTATCCCTTTGTTCATCCAGAGGGAAGACATCAAGAGATTGAGAATGTAATTATTATAAAGGATAATGGCGATTGTGAGAAATTAAGCAAAGATGCCTTTGTCCTTGCTAAAAAGGAGATAAAAAAAGAGCTAATTATTACAGAAGACCTACAAAGATTTAAGGAAATTGTCCTTCTTTTTAGCTATCAAGCAAATACATCAGGAATACTAACCATTGATATTAATGGAAGAATTAAAGGTAGTTGTAATATGGGTGGAAGCGGATACCTTATTCAAAATGGTTCAATAAAGCTTTCTCCCTCTTTGTTTAACAAAGGAAAAAATAGCATTATTATTTCATCAGAACAAAGCTTTTTATTTCCTATAGATGAATCAATTACATTTAAAAGGTCTTTCTTTTTAAAGAATGGTAAATGGGAAAACCTAAAAAAGGGAGAGTTTACGATTTGGCTTGAATTAAGGAGATAAAGGATGGCTCATCGCTTATTGAAAAGGAAACATCAAGAAAAAGGCAGGAAATATCCTTTAATTTCTCCCTATCCTTTAATGTTGAGACAATAAGGTCAAATTTCCCTCCCTTAATTTTTATTTTCTCTATATCAGAGGAAGAATAGAAATGGTGGTCGGGAAACCTTAAGCCTTCTGCATAGCATCCCAAATCCTTTAAGCTGTTTTCAAATGACAAATGGTCTCCTATTCCAGATACAGCTAGGGCTTTTTTTCCAGAAATAAAGGATAAGGGA
>JBFMDZ010000054.1:0-8506 GCA_040753555.1 bacterium | reverse complement strand
ATTTCCATTATTGTCCAACAAAGCACTTGGTTTATAATCTGCCTCAAATATGGGTGAGGTTTTATTAAATTTCCTTATTACATCAATAAGATTTGGGGTTTTCTTTTTTGTAATTATAATTATATCTGCCCTGTTTATGCAAGATAGTGGCTCACGGAGAATTCCATAAGGAAGGAGGTGATAATTTCCAAATGGATTAGCTCCATTTATAAGAAGAATATCTAAATTGCGAAATAATCCCCAATGTTGAAATCCATCATCTAGGATAATTGTATCTACGCCAAGATGAGAAATTGCAAACATCGCATTTTTGTATCTATTCTTTCCAACAATAACAGGGATATTACACATCTTTGAAAGCATTAAAGGCTCATCTCCAACATCCTCTACCTTCATATTTGGCATAACAATTGCACCCTTATTTTCATATTTTCCCTTATAGCCCCTGCTTAAGATGCAAACCTTCTTTTCCTTAAAGATTTGGGCAATCTTTAAAACCATCTGCGTCTTTCCTGTTCCACCCGTTGTAATATTTCCAACACTTATAACAAACGCAGGAACCCTTTTTGGTTCAGAGAGTCTCCTATGGCAAAAGAGCCCAAGTTTATATAATTCCTCAAGCATTTATAAGATTAAGTGAAATTATAAATTCACCATTTATCTTCTTAAATTTTCCATCTATAAATTGATGTGACCTTTTAAATGAATATATAGGGTCATAAGGAAGGACAAACACCCAATCTCCTTCTACCTTAAAAACAAAGGAATTTTTCCCTTTCTTTAAAAATTTTATTGGAAGTGGAATGTTATAGAGGTTAAAACTCATCCCTTGTGTTGGTTGTATATTTGCTTGTATAGAATAAACACCTTCATTTATATCAATTATTAGCTTTCCCTCTCCATATGCCATATAATCAAATGATAATTTAGCCTCTTTGTATAATGAGATGTCCTCAATTATCATAAATTCCTTCTTTGCTTCTTCTCCATTATGAAGAACAATAGCATTTCTTTGTGATAGTATACATTTTGAATCTGTTATAACCCCATCTTTATGGATGCCAGCTGGATTTTTAAGCTTAAAATAAAAAATTCTTGCATCCTCCTGCCAGATAATAAAAAAGCAAAGAGAAAGAAGAGGAATAGACAATAAAATCCTCTTATATTCCATCTTTCTTATTTTCTCATATAACCAAAATAGGGTGCAGGAAGCAAATGGGATAATGGCTGGGATAAAAGAAATCCTATATCTTCCAAGAACATGAATAGCTATTATAGAAAGGATGAATGAAAAGATAAAAAGAAAAAGAAGGAGGCATCTTTTATTCTTTAATGAGAGAATCATCCCAAAAAGGGAAAGGGGTGCAATAAATCCAAATCCTATAAAGAAGGGAAGCCTTATAATGTAAGAAGCCTTTTTTATGTCTTCATAATTCATATTATTTGCTATCTCAAATCTTCCCCAAAAGAGTAAAAACTTCTTAAGAAGAAGATTTAAAAACAATTTCGGTTTTTCTTTTGCAAACCTTATTACATCTTCAATATATGCCCTATCACCTATTTCAGAAAGCCTCTTTTGTAGCTTTTCAGGAAGGGGGTAGGTAAGGTATGTTCCATCTGCACATTCATTATTTCCAATCCATAAGAGGACAGGTCCATTTGTTGTAACCAAAGTAAATTTTTTTGAGGAAAGATAATTCATTATTGTTGCTGGAGATATAAAGATAAATGTAGTTAGGCTAAAAATAAAAAAGTAAGAAAACGCCCTTCTTTTAAAAAAAACAAGCATCCAGATAAATACAAATGGAAGAAAAAGCAAGATGCTTGTTCTACAAAGAGATGATAATGCCAAAAGAATGCCAGATAAAAAAATGTATTTTAATTGTCTAGTTTCTTCGCTTTTAAGAAGAAAAAATATAAAGAGGGTATTTAGAAAGGTAGCAAGTGCCTCAAGCAAAATAAGCCCTTCATGGACTATAAACATATCATAAAAAACAGACAATGCCAAAGATACAATAGCAACCCCCTTTCCAAATACCTTTTTTGCAATAAGAAATATAAATAGACAAGTAAAGACACCAAAAATCATTTGGATAAACCTTATGATATATAAATTATGTCCAAAAATAAGGTAGGCTAAAGAAAGAAAATATGAATATAAGGGGCCATAATAATAGGGTGCTGGATGCCTTCCCTTTAAAATCTCTTGTGCCTGGTTATCATATGTAAGCATATCGGTTCCAGCAGGAAGGTTATAGAATGTTGAATCATTTTTCTGAATGGATTTAAGGTGGATGTATCTTGTAAATATGGCTGTAACTAGCAAAACGACAACAAAAAGCCAATAAACATATTTTGTCCATTGCCTTATATTTAACCTTTTTTTAATAGGCTTTTTTCTTTTCATATTTTATTGCTTCGCCTATAAGATAAAAAGAGCCGCAAATACAAATAAGCTCATCATTTTTTACAATATTTTTTGCATATTCAATAGCCTTGCTTACATTATCCATAACAATAGCATTAGATGTATATTTTTTTACAATTTCAAAAAGCAATTCCTTATGGCATCTTCTATCTATCTTTGGCTCTGTTACAATTACCTTAGAGCTAGATATATCAAGATTAGAAAGAAATCTATCTTTATCCTTATCCTTTAAAATTCCTATGATAAATATAGGTTTATAAGATGAAAAATAGAAATTTAAAGCCTCCCTTAATATTTTTGCTCCTTCTGGGTTGTGTGCACCATCTACAATAATCAAAGGATTTTTTGAAATAATATCCATCCTTCCCTTTATATAGGCATTTTTAAGCCCCTTCTTTAGCTTGCAAAAATCATAAGGAAAATCTTTTTTTAAAACCTCAAGGGCAATAATTGCTAAAGAGGCATTTATAACCTGATGATTTCCAATCATTCCCAATGAAAAACCTTTATAATCTTTATCAAAAACCCTAACCTCAAAGGAATCTGGCATTCCTTTTCCTATAAAATCCCTTCCTTCAATAAATATTTGCGCATCTTTCTTCTTTGCACATTCTTCTATTACGATTTGTGCCTTTTTATCCATCCTTCCAATAATAACAGGAATTCCTTTTTTTATTATCCCTGCTTTTTCTCTTGCAATCTTCTCTATTGTATCTCCAAGGTAATTTGTATGCTCAAGGGAGATATTGGTAATTATGGAAAGCAGGGGCTTAATTGTATTTGTTGCATCAAGCCTTCCACCCAATCCTACTTCAATAATTCCTATGTCAATATTCTCTTGTGCAAAATACAAGAATGCAATGGCTGTTGCTGCCTCAAAGTATGTTATGTCTAGCCCTTCACTTGCTTTTTTTATCCTTTGAATAATGGTTTCAAGTTTCTTTTTAGGAATTATTTTATTGTTTATCCTTATCCTCTCCCTAAAATCTATAAGGTGTGGCGATGTATATAAACCAACCTTATAGCCTGCCTCCTTTAACACAGAAAAGATAAATGTTGCTACCGACCCCTTTCCATTTGAACCTGTTATATGGATAGAAGAAAAATTTTTTTCTGGATTCTCTAAAATTTTAAGAAGCCTTTTTATCCTTGATGTCCCAAAAACAAAAGATGATTCCTTAAGCCCTTTAATCCATTCATTCATTCATCTTACCTAATTCTTCTCGTTAGATATTCCTCTGTCCTTTTATCGGATGGAACAGTAAAGATATCTTTTGTTTTCCCGAATTCAATTAGCTCGCCTAGGTATAGAAATGCGGTAAAATCAGAAACCCTTGCTGCCTGTTCAATGTTGTGGGTAACAATGAGAATAGTTACGCTTTCCTTTAGCTTTATGATTAGCTCTTCTATAGAAGATGTAGCCTTTGGATCCAAAGCAGATGTAGGTTCATCAAGCAATAAAATTTCTGGGTCCATTGCTAAAGCCCTTGCTATACAAAGCCTTTGCTGCTGACCACCCGATAAAAATGTTCCCCTTTTATGCAAACAAGAACAAACCTCATCCCACAATGCTACCTTTTTCAATTTGTCCTCAACAATTCTTTCCCTTTCATCCTTTTTTATTTTTATGCCATTTAGCTTATATCCTGCAATAACATTGTCATATATACTCATTGTGGGAAATGGGTTTGGCCTTTGAAAGACCATACCTGTCTTTCTTCTTGCAATTATAGGGTCAAGGCTATATATATCTTCATTGTGAAGAAAAATCCTACCCTCTATCCTTGCATCTTCTATAAGCTCATGCATCCTGTTAATACACCTTATAAGGGTTGTCTTTCCACAACCAGATGGACCCATAATTGCTATTACATTGTTATAAGGTAAGGAGAGGTTTATATCCTTTAGGACACAATGCTCTCCAAAATAGGCATAAAGGCTCTCTGTCTTTAAAACTGTATTTTCCATCTTTTTACAACTAACTTAGCTATTATATTTAAGATTAAAACAAGTGAGACTAAAATAAGGGAAGCCCCCCAGGCTTGTGATATCCAATCAGAATACGGCGATGTAGCATAATTAAAGATAAGTAGGGGAAGGGAGTTTATTGGCTTTAAAAGAGAAAAGCTCATAAAGGAAGATCCAAATGCTGTAAGCAAGAGTGGTGCTGTTTCTCCAGAAACCCTTGCTATGCTTAAAAGGATGCCTGTTAAAATTCCAGATAATCCAGCAGGCAGGATAACCTTTAGGATTGTCTTATAATATGGAACGCCAAGTGCCAATGATGCCTCCTTTAATGTATCTGGAATAAGCTTTAAAGTTTCCTCTACGGATTTTACAATTAAGGGAAGCATAATAATCCCCAAAGCAAAACCACCAGATATGGCAGAAAATCCTCCAATTGGGACAACAATTAAAAAATAGGCAATAATACCAATAACAATAGATGGAATTCCCTGCAAAACCTCAACGGATGTTCTTACAAATCCTGCAATCTTTCCTTTAGATTCAGAAAGATATATGCCAGCTAAAATGCCTAAAGGAATAGAAAATAGGGAGGAAAGAATAATTAAAATAAATGTTCCAACAATAGCATTTAAAATCTGGGAGCTTAAAAGAAGATTTAGAGAGGATGTTCCATTTTTGAATATGAAGAATAGAATAAGAAACAAGGGAAGAATAGAAAAAAAGGAAAGTAAAATTATCGTCCCCAAAAAAAGCCAATTCTTAATTATTCTAATTAACATTTTGCCCTTCTTACAATATAATTTCCCATAATATTTATTATTGTTACAACAACAAATAGAACAAGCCCTATTTCTATTAAGGAAGAAAGATATAATTTTCCTGTTGCCTCTGTAAATTCATTTGCAATAACAGATGCCATTGTATTTCCTGGGCTAAATATGCTTTTTGGCAAAAGGGCTGAATTTCCAATTACCATTGTTACAGCCATTGTCTCACCCAATGCCCTTCCTAAAGAGAGCAAAAATCCTGCAAATAGCCCACCTTTTGCATAGGGCAGAATAACCTTTCTTATAACCTCATACCTTGTTGCACCTAAAGAATAGCCTGCCTCTTTAATTTCAGATGGAACAAGGCTAATAACCTCCCTTCCAATGGATGCTGAATATGGAATAATCATAATGGAAAGAATCAGGGAGGCTGCGAGGATAGAAACACCATATGGGGTTATTCCCAACCAAATCTCTATTTTTTGAATAATTGGAACAAGAAAGAAAAGCCCCCAAAATCCATAAATTACAGAGGGAATGCCGGCAAGGAGGTCAATTAAACCCTTAAGAACGAATGGCAGGGTTCCCTTTTTAAGGTATTCTCCAATAAGGATAGATATTGAGAGGGAAAAGAAAAAAGAGAGAGAAAGTGCCAATCCTGCTGTAATGAGTGTTCCAAGAAGAAACGGAAGACAACCATATTGAGAAAATACAGGATCCCATACCTTTGAACATAAAAATTTAAAACCAAATGCCTTAATACTTGGAAAAGAATGGCAAATAAGTGTTAAAAAAATAGCAAAAAGCAAGGCTATTATAAGTATAGCTGAAATGGATAGGGTTTTTTTAAAAATCAGCTCCTTCTTTGAGTAATGGCTTACCATTGTATGTTATTAATTTTACTATTTCTTCTGCCTTTTTTACAGCAGGTTCTGGAATTGGTGCATAATTAAGAGGTTTTGTGTATTTTTGACCTTCGTGCGTCATCCAATAGAGCAATTTTGTAAGCCCTTTTCCTTTTTGCTCATTCTTTTGCTCCTTATAGACCAAAATCCAGGTAAAGCCCGATATTGGATAGCCAAGAGGGTTAGCCGTATTTACTATTGATATTCTTGTATCATTTGGAATCTCTATATTTCCTGCCAAAGAGACAGAGGAAATATCTGGCTCTATAAAATTTCCATTTTTGTTTTTTATAATAGCATAAGGCAAATTTTGCTCCATTGCATAGGTAAGCTCAATATATCCAATGCTTCCTTGTGTTTGTTTAATTAAAGAGGTTACACCTGCATTTCCCTTTCCTCCCAATCCAATAGGCCAATTAACCATTGGAGCTCTCCCTATATTTTCCCCCCAAACCTTGCTAATTTTTGAAAGGTAATCTGTAAATATGAATGTTGTTCCAGAGCTATCTGACCTTCTTATAACAATTATATCCTTATTTGGCAAAGCGGTATCAGGATTTATCTCTTTAATCCTTTTATCATTCCATTTCTTTACCTTTCCAAGAAATATATCAGCAATTATATCTGGCGTAAGCTTAATTTTAGGGTTATTTGGCAAATTATAGGTTATAGCAACAGCGCCCATGCAAATTGGAATATGAAGGATATTAAGGTTTTCTTTAAGCTCATTATCGCTCATAAATACATCAGATGCTCCAAAATCAACGGTTTTATTTATAAGCTGCCTTATCCCTCCGCCTGAGCCTATTGCCTGATAATTTATCCTTACATTAAATTCCTTGTAATACCCCTCAAACATCTTTGAATAAAGTGGATAGGGAAAGCTTGCACCAGCACCCTGTAGCTCTATTTTACGGGGATTACATGCTGCCAGGAGGGCTGCAAGAAGCAATATTTTCATTTTAAAAGATTATATCGGAAATTGGCTATTTTGTCAATGTAAAGCAAAATTTTGCTCCATTTTCTGATTCTGCCCAAATCTTTCCATTGTGCCTGTCCATAATTCTTTTAACAATAGTAAGGCCAATCCCAGAGCCTGGAAATTCATCCCTTGAATGAAGCCTTTCAAATGGAAGGAATAGCTTATCTTTATAATTTATATCAAAGCCCGCTCCATTATCTTTAACAAAATATGCTATCTTGTCATTAATGTTTTCTGTGCCAAATTCAATTATTGCCTTTTCTTTTCTGGATGAAAACTTCCAGGCATTGCCAATAAGGTTTTCAAGGCATATTTTAAGAAGATTAGAATCTCCCTGTGCAAATACATCCTTTTTGATAACAAATTCAACATTTCTTCCTGGCTCACTACCTTTAAGCCTATTTGCAATATCTTCTACCAAAATGCTCAAATTTACCATTTTGGTATACATCTCAAACTTTCCCACATATGAGAGGCTTAAAAGGTCTTCAATGATCTCATCCATACGCTTACCCTCTTCCTCTATCCTCTTAAAATAGCCCTTTCCATCCTCTGGAAGCATTTTTTCACAATCCTCCATAAGTGCTTTGCTAAAACCCCTCATCCCCCTTAATGGTGCTCGTAAATCATGGGCAACAGAATAGCTAAATGCCTCCAATTCCTTAGTAACTGCCTCTAATTGCTTCATTTGCCTTAAATCCTGACCAACAATTACCTTTCCTACCCTATCGCCATATTTATCCTTTACAGAGGAGATAGAAACCTGCATTGGGATATACTCATTATTTTTTGTTTTAAGAAAACTCTCGCAGATAAACCCATTTTTTATTTCTTTCTCAAGAAGGATTTTTAAAGGCTTACCAACCAATTCTTCCTCATTATACCTTGTCAACTCCCTTGCTTTAGGGTTAGTGCTTATTATATTTTCATAATTGTCAACCAATACCACCAAATCCATTACCCTCTCAACAATCTCATTAGCGCCAAGTGCTGGTGTTAAAACCATAAGCCTGTATTTTACTATTGAATACCATGTTGCATAAGCCCATATTAAAATTATGACTATTGCTAATGGTGGCATAATATAGACCTTAAGGGATGGAAGAATTACATCTATTAAAGAGCCAAATATAAGGCAGATAATAACAATTAACAGATGAACTCCTTCCTATATTCTTCTCCCAATCCTTACTAATCTTTGAAAGATAATCTGTGAATATAAATGTTGTTCCAGAGCTATCTGACCTTCTTATAACAATTATATCCTTATTTGGCAAAGCGGTATCAGGATTTATCTCTTTAATCCTTTTATCATTTCATTTCTTTACCTTTTAAAAGATTATATCGGAAATTGGCTATTTTGTCAATGTAAAGCAAAATTTTGCTCCATTTTCTGATTCTGCCCAAATCTTTCCATTGTGCCTGTCCATAATTCTTTTAACAATAGTAAGGCCAA